>JANWYZ010000350.1 GCA_025054895.1 bacterium
GCCCTCAAAGCCGCTTGTGCCGAACACCGCCAGCTCCTCCCCCGCGCGCGGATGGTCGGGGTCGGCGTGGTATTTGCGGATGCCAAAGCGCTCATCGGCGTAATAAACGTAGCCGAGGGCGTCGTCCACTGCCACCGCCTCGATCTCGCCCTCCCCGCTGAAGCGTCCAAAGGCACGCACCTTGCGCAGGGAGACCGTACCGTCGCGCTGGGGCACCAGCAGGTATTGCCAGAGATAACCCTCCTCAGGTCCGCTCTTGCGCGAAACGATGGCAAAAATCGCACTGTCGCGCGGGCGACGATACAGGGCGATGCCCATCGGCAGAGCGCGGTCGCCCTCTTCGCCCACGAACACGCGCGTGCCCTCTGGATGCCCGATGTCGCGCAGGCGTCCCCCTTCTATGGCGTAGATGCGCAGTCGCCCCGCCTCACGCTCGGTCGCGACGGCGATGTCTACCCGACGGTTGCCGAGGCGCAGACCGTACTCCACGTCCACATTGTTGGGGCGTCGCAGCCCCGTGATGCGCTGCACCTGCTGTCCCTGCAGGTTGAAAACGTATAGCCCTCCACCCTTGTCCGTGCCGATGATGAGGCTGCGCGTCGGGCTCTGCGGATGGAGCCAGATAGCGGGGTCATCGGCGTCGCTTGCTACGGGCGCGGTTTGCCCCAGCGGTTTCCAGTAGTGAACAGTGGGCGACAACGCCAGGCACACCGCGCCCAACACGCCGACGAGACCACTCACAAACAGCCAGCGAGACGACATGTGTATCACCGAGGACAGGGGTTGTCGTCTGTGGTGGGGGCTGTCCAGGGTCCGCAGTCGCCCGTCGCGCCGCCGCGCCCATGCGGTGGGAAAATCCAGTTGGAGTTGATACACGGATTGTTGTTCAGATAAGACGCCCGATGCCAGCGGACATGCCCGTCCACATAGCAGAAGTTCGCGCCCTCGTTGTGCTTATACTGAAATTCGGTGCAGCGGGCAGGGTCGTAGATCTCATCGCCCTCGATGTCGCTGTCGTTACCTTCCAGGAACAGGAAGGAGGTAGCAGGCGACTCCCACGCTGCCAGCATGGGCCACTCGTCGGTGATATGCTCGTTGATCGCGTAGCTTGCCCAGTAGGGGTAGTTGCCGTTCTGGTCTCGCACCAGCCCCCAGGAGTTTGCAGGCTCAGGTGTGATGGCAGCAGGGTTGCTGATATAGTGCAGCACCGGGTTGCTGGGGCATACGAAGATGTTACCTGCCGGCTTGGTGAAGTTCGCCGGCCTGCCCGCCACGTAGCTGTTGATGAGGAACAGCCAGTAGCGGTGTCCCCAGTTGCCTGCGGGGAACATCTCATCGTAGTCCTGCACATACATCAGCATCGCCAGCCCAAACTGCTTCATGTTGGAAAGGCAGCTGGCTTGCCGTGCTTTCTCCCGTGCCTGGGCAAAAACAGGGAACAGAATCGCTGCCAGTATCGCGATAATCGCGATTACCACCAGCAGCTCAATCAGAGTGAAACCTCGTCTCATGTGACCTCCCCTTCGAACTGAGATTAATCGTTTCAAATATAATAACCATTTTTTGTTAACGGCGTATTAAGGCTCGCCTACAGAACGCGATGTCTCACCTCTTTCAGGGGAAGTTTGAGGCTCCTGTCGAGCTGTTACCACGAGCTTCATGTCGTTCGTGTGAAGTTTAGCATGTACACAAACAAATTTTAGCTCGTTTGCGCCAGAAAGTTCCCCTTCGCAGAACGTCCTGAGTGAGAGCAGAATGGAACAGCGTGCTACAGCTAAGACATATTCCATACCGATAGTACAATATATAGAGACACCTGGAGAAGGTAACGGGGAGGACCATGAGCACGTTTAAGCGAAATGGTTACCATCAGGAGCTGCTACATCGCTATCACGACAACCCGATTCTCACTGCTGCCGACTGGCCATACGCCATCAACACAGTGTTCAACGCAGGCGCTACCAGGCTGCCAGACGGCACCACTTTACTGCTGTGTCGCGTCGAAGACCGACGTGGCATCTCGCACTTGTGTGCAGCGCGCTCGGAAGACGGTGTAAACGACTGGAAGATTGACCCCTATCCCACCCTTCTGCCCGACCCGGAGAACTACCCGGAAGAAATCTGGGGCATTGAAGACGCGCGCATT
>JANWYZ010000351.1 GCA_025054895.1 bacterium
CAACCATTTCAACGGTGGGCTATCAGGGAGGTAATCCCCAGTTCACAACTTAACAGACCAGTAGTGTGTAAACTGCTTAAAAGCTCAGTTATTCACGAGGTGCACAAGATGCCTGGAAGACTACCACGCTTGAAGGTGTTCCGCGATCCAACGCACCCGTGCAGCGGACGATACCTTGTCACGGAGGCGGGAAAGCCCTTTTTCTATCTTGGTGATACCGCCTGGGAATTGTTCCATTACCTCACACGCGAGGAGGCGGAACTGTACCTGAAGGACCGCGCCGCCAAGCGATTCAGCGTCGTGCAAGCGGTAGCACTGGCTGAGTTCGATGGCGTAAACACACCAAACGCTTATGGACACGTTCCCCTCCATCGCAACGACCCTACCCAGCCTAACGAAGACTACTTCCGGCATGTGGATTTCGTCATAAACAAGGCGGAGGAGTATGGGCTGTACGTCGGTCTTCTACCCACCTGGGGAGACAAGGTTAACAAGAAATGGGGCGTCGGTCCCGAGATTTTCAACCCTGATAACGCCCGCATCTATGGCGAGTTCCTGGGTAGACGCTACCGTGGGAAGCCCATCATCTGGATCCTGGGTGGCGACCGCCCCGTGGAAAACGACACCCACCTCGCGATATGGCGATCGATGGCGGAAGGGTTACGCAGAGGAGATGGAGGAGAGCACCTCATCACGTACCATCCTATGGGGGGACAGTCCAGTTCACAATACCTGCATGGAGAAGCATGGTTGGACTTTAACATGCTGCAGTCAGGACACCACGCCAAACTGATACCCAACTACGAGATGATCGAGCGCGACTACCATCTGCAGCCTGTTAAGCCCTGTATGGATGGCGAGCCGAGCTACGAAGACCATCCTGTTAACTGGGACCCCAAGAACGGCTGGTTCGACGAGCATGATGTCCGCCGCGGCGCATATTGGGCATTGCTGGCGGGAGCGCATGGACACACCTACGGATGTCACGACATCTGGCAGATGTACGAACCGGGCAAGCGGGAACCGGTTGCGTTCGCGCGCACGGCATGGAAAGAGGCTCTTCATTTGCCTGGCGCGTCGCAAATGCAATATGTGCGGGCGCTAATGCTGTCGCGTCCGATGCTTCTGCGCGTGCCCGACCAGTCTTTGATAGCATCCGAGCCCGGCAAGGGGGCGGAACATATCCGCGCAGCGCGAGGAGCGGACGGCAGCTACGCCTTTGTCTATCTGCCTGTGCCAAAGGCGGTGTCGGTGGACCTGGACAAGCTAAGCGGCTCCAGGCTCCGGGCATGGTGGTTTAACCCTCGCAACGGAAAAGCGCAGCTTATCGGAGAGTTTCCTCGGCGTGGTGAACGCGAATTCGCGCCCCCCAGCGGCGCGTCGCCGTGGGAAGACTGGGTACTGGTGCTGGACCGGGTAGGCAAGCGATTCCGCCAGCCCGGAGCTTGATGGCTACAAATACCCGCCTGCGTAGCCTACATTGAACTGCATGGTGGTTTCCTGGGCGTCGTCCAGGCGGACGTTCGCCTCCACGTTGCGGTGCATCAGGTTCTCGGTGATGAGCGTGCGGTCGGCGTTGACCAGCTCGATGCCTACGCGGTTTTCCTGAAACTCGTTTTTGCGGAGGGTGTGGCTGTGCGGGCGCGGGGCGGTCGGCTCGCCTTCCCGTACCTCCAGCGGACGGATGCCGTGGTCCTGGTTCGCGGCAATGCGCACCCCCTTGCCGCAGCGGGTGAAGATGTTCTCCTCGATTAGCCAGTCGCGGCTGGTGTCGTTCTCAGGGGCAGAGCGGGCGAACTCAGGTACATACTTGCTCCACAACAGAATGCCGTGTCCGCACGCCTGGAAAGTGTTGCGCCGCACGGTGAAGCGCACGCCATTCTCCACCGCGATGCCCGCCTGTCGGTTGTGCAGCAGGCGATTGTCCTCTACCACGAAATCGCGCGAGAAGCCCAGCCAGAAGCCATAGTTGCAGTAGTTAGCGAAGTTGTTGCGGTAGACGTTGCCCCGGCTGAAGGTGGCTTCGAAGGCGATATTCGGGCTGTAGGAGCCATCGTTCTCCTCGAACAGGTTATCGTCGCAGCCG
>JANWYZ010000352.1 GCA_025054895.1 bacterium
CGGTTTGACCGTCATGAGCTGGCAGGAGCGTTCGGCGATATCGGCACCGACTTGCCCCTGCTGGTGGGTTTGATCGCCACCTGTGGTCTCGACGCCACCAGCGTGCTCGTGCTCTTTGGAACGATGCAGGTGCTGACCGGATTGCTGTACGGATTGCCCATGCCTGTTCAACCGCTGAAAGCAATGGCGGTGATTATGCTGTCGCAAAAGCTGCCGCCGGAACTGCTTTACGGTGGTGGACTGGCTATTGGCATCGTCATGCTGTTGCTCACCCTCAGCGGAGGACTGGACTGGCTGGCGAAAGTGGTTCCGCTTAGTGTGGTGCGGGGTATCCAGTTCGGGTTGGGAGTGAGTCTGTGTTCTCTCGCGCTGAAGGACTATGTGCAGTCTTCGGGCGCTACAGGGTACTTGCTGGCATCGACAGGATTTGTTGCTTTCCTGTGGCTCAGGAGATATCGGCATATACCCGCCGCGCTGGTGCTAATCGGCATTGGAGGGGTATACGCGGTGGTGTTCAAAATGGACATCGCGCAGCTGTCTCGCTCTTTGGGTTTCAGCCTGCCCCGGTTACACATCCCTTCGCAGGATGCTATACTGCAAGGGCTGCTGGTGCTGGCTTTGCCACAGATTCCCCTATCGCTCAGCAACTCGGTGGTGGCTACCAACCAGACCCTGCGCGACCTGTTTCCCGACAGGGCGGTAAGCGTACGCCGCATCGGGATCACTTACTCGTTGATGAACCTGATAAACCCTCTCTTTGGCGGTGTACCTACCTGTCACGGCTGCGGCGGGCTGGCGGGCTTCTACGCCTTCGGGGCGCGTACCGGCGGAGCGCCCATCCTGTACGGGGCAATGTACCTGATGCTGGGGCTTTTCCTCAGCAAAGGTTTCCAGCAAGCGATACAGGTGTTCCCGATGCCCATTTTGGGTGTCGTATTGCTGTTCGAGGGACTGGGGCTGATGGCGTTGCTGCGCGACCGCCTGTCTCAGCTAACAGACCTGTGGCTCGCCCTGCTGGTGGCGATGGCAGTAGTAGCCCTGCCGTACGGCTACGTGGTGGGCATCGTCGGGGGGACGCTGCTACACTATGCTGCTCAGAGGAGATGGTTGCTTCTGCCTGTCTCGGAGAAGTGAACCTTTTGCCTCGCTCCAGGAGAAGGATACCGTTTGGAAGCGTCGAACTACACGGATGATGAAACCCTCCCTGCGCGACTACCTGGGTATCAGCCTCTTCTGGTTCGCGCTCTCTTTTTTCTGGGGCGCGGTGTTAATACTGGTTTTGCCCGACCGCGTGGAGCAACTGGTCGGCTCGCAGCAGAAAGACCACATGCTGGCGATAGTGACCAGTGTGGGCGCGTTTGTGGCTTCAGCGACGCAGATACTATTCGGCGCAATCAGCGACCGCAGCCGCCACCGGATGGGACGCAGGCGTCCCTACCTGATCGTGGGTACGTTGCTGACTACCATCGCGCTGTTTGCCTTCCCCGCCGCACGCACCGCATGGACGCTGTTGGGCGTGTATATCGTTATCCAGTTCTTCCTCAACGTCGCCAACGGGCCCTATCAGGCTCTTATCCCAGACCGCATTCCCTGGCAATACCACGGAACCGCCTCAGCATGGATGGGCATCTGCACCCTGTTAGGACGCATCGGCGGGCCCTTCGCCGCCAGCCTGCTGCTTGGTTCGGAGCGTGGGCTGTTCTGGCTGATGGTGTTGTTCGCCCTTTTCCTGAACGCCTTTATGCTGCTGAATGTGTGGCTTATTCGCGAAGAACCTTACACCGGCAACTCGCCCAACCTGTGGGAGGCGATAACTTCCAGTTACCGCGTGCCGTTAAAACCCTATCCCAGCTTCGTATGGTTACTGGTTAGCCGCCTCGCGATTATGATGGGCATCTATACGGTCAACTTTTGCCTGCTATACTACCTTCGCGATACACTGGGCTATCGTAAGGAGGCGTTCAACCTCATTACCAACTTCATGATACTTTCCACCATCACGGGCATTCTGGGCACGATTCCTGCGGGTAAACTCGCCGACAGGTATAGCAAGCGGTTGATACTGGCTCTCTCCTGCCT
>JANWYZ010000353.1 GCA_025054895.1 bacterium
ATACCACCATTTTTCCAAATCCGCGCAGGCGGATTTTTGCTCCGCATAGCCCCCGATTTCAATCGGGGGAAGCCTCTACACATCGCTCGCCTCTGCTGAGCAGGCTATGTGACAAGACAGACTGTTCCGTTACCCCAATTTTCCGAACATCCTCAAAACCAGTTGACAGACGCCCTCACTATCCGGTAGATTCTTTTCCACAGCACGATTCGCCGTACGAAAGGGAGGGTTCGCGTTGCCTGCAGTCTGGATTGTAGCTGGTGTCGCTCTTATCCTGTGGCTCGCTTATCGCTGGTATGGTACTTTTCTGGTGAGGCGTGTTTTTCAGGTAGACGATAGTCTGCTGACTCCTGCGCACGCCCAGCGCGACGATGTGGATTATGTGCCCAGTGCAGCTCCGGTGGTGTTCGGACATCATTTCGCCTCCATTGCGGGGCTTGGTCCCCTGTTAGGACCGGCTATTGCCGTCGTGTGGGGATGGCTGCCCGCGTTGATCTGGATTGTGGTGGGTTGCATCTTCATCGGCGCGGTGCATGACACGGGCTGTTTGGTCGCCTCGGTGCGGAATCGGGCGCGTTCCATCGCCGATGTGACCGCTGATGTGATGGGGCATCGCGCCCGCACACTGTTCCTGCTGTTTGCCATCTTCGCGCTTTCGCTCGCGATGGGGGTGTTTGTAGTGAATATCGCCTCCCTGTTCGCCCCCGGTGCAGGGGCAGCCGAAGGTGGACATGTGCCGCAAGCAGTGTTGCCAAGCGTGATGTTGATAGTGATTGCTGTCGCGGTTGGCATACTGCACTATCGGTTGCGCTTACCGCTGGCTCCTCTGACTGCGGTCGCCTTCGTAGTCAGCCTGATTTTCGTCTGGTTGGGAGTACAGTCTCCAGTAACAGCCATAGCAGGCGTCAACCTGACTCCGGAGCGTTGGACGTTCGCACTGATGGTGTATGCATTCATAGCATCCGTCTTGCCGGTGTGGCTCCTCTTGCAGCCGCGCGACTATGTGAACTCTTTCCAGCTGTATTTGGGCATGGCGTTGCTCTTTATTGGCACGCTTTTAGGCAACCCGCACTTCGTCGCGCCGGCGGTAAACTCTTCAGCCAGCGGGCTACAACCTCTGTTCCCCATGCTGTTTATCACTGTTGCTTGTGGAGCGGTATCAGGGTTCCATTCGCTGGTAGCGTCTGGCACCACATCCAAGCAGATTGCACGCGAGAGTCATGTACAGCCGGTAGCGTTTGGCGGAATGCTGACCGAAGGGTTGCTGGCGACGCTGGCGCTGGTTGGTGTGGCGGCAGGGATGGGCAGTGCGAGCGAGTGGGCAAACCGCTACGCCGATTGGAAGTCCGCAGGCACTCACGCTCTGGCAAACTTTGTGCACGGAGCCGGAAGCATCGTTGCTTTCAGCGGCGTGCCCGTTGAACTGGCGAAGGTGTTTGTTGCCACCGTGGCAATAGGCTTTGCGCTCACTACCCTCGATAGCGGCACGCGCCTTATCCGCTATACGGTACAGGAGCTGGGAAGCGCATGGAGGCTGCCCGTGTTGCAGCGCCCTTTGATAGCTACTGCTATCGCCGTCGGTTTCATCGGAGGCTTTGCACTGATGCGCTCGCCAGACCCGGTAACTGGTCAACTCAAACCACTGGGTTCCATCCTGTGGCAGTTGTTCGGTACATCTAATCAGCTGCTGGCGGGGCTATCTCTGCTGGTAGTATCACTATATCTGCGCGCGCTGGGGCGAGCGACCGTCTATACCGTAGTGCCGATGGTGTTCATGCTGGTTGTGACGGTCAGTGCGCTGTTGTGGAGTATGTGGAACTTCTGGAATCAGGGCAACTGGTTGCTTCTGGGCGTCGCTGGTGTGATTTTATCGCTGGCACTGTGGCTGGTTGTAGAAGCATCGACGGTACAGCGACAGCGTCAGTCTACGCCTGAACTCTTGCAACTCGCAGGAGGAGAGTGATTTGCTTACAAAACACGTATCATTAATGGCTTTTTGCAAAAAAGTGGGCTTAAC
>JANWYZ010000354.1 GCA_025054895.1 bacterium
GCACTAGCGCTGCTGCGTCAGCGGTGAATGTAACCCCACGATGGCGCCAAGCCCGTCTGCGAGAGAAGCCAAAAACGTGTTATAATACAGGAGCCAGGAGGGGTTTCTACTGGACGCCCGATTGTGATGCGCTTCGCAAGGAGAACTGCTGAGCGATCTGCGCATGCGTCAGATAATGGATACCGCAGCCCCGGCTGAGGCAAGCCGACACACCTGTACGCCTCTTCTGCGTGTAAACCGGGTTGAGGTGGGCGGCAATCTGGTGTGCCTGAACCGCTCTAACGAGTGCAAGATAGCGCTATTCTCTGAACATTCAGGGTGTCCTGGAAGATGCTTCAAGGCGCTGGCTGCAGGATAGCCTGCACTAACTAATCCTGCAGGAGCAAATGGTTACCCTATGAGGTCTGAGAAGGTACAGCGTTCGCCTGTCAATCGTCGCAAGGTGCTGGTGCTCCATGCGACGTACCAGCTGGGCGGCGCGGAGCGCGTGTTGCAGAGGTTGCTGACCTCGCTTGCGTCGTATCTGGACGTTCACGTTTGCGCTCTGTACGAGCTGGGCGTTGTGGGTGAGCAGATGCAACAGGCAGGAGTACCCGTCTATGCTTTACACGGGCGTTCTCGCACCGACTGGCGGGTATTGCCGCGCTTCGTGAGGCTGGTTCGGCGCGTTCGTCCTGAGACGGTTTTGACCATCGATTCTCCTTACCCGCTGTTGTATGCTGTACTGGCTCGCCGAATCGGTTTGATTCCCAAGCTCGTCGTTTCCGTGCGCACCTTTGCCAAGGCACATCGGCAGCGCGAGATGGCAATCGCTCGCCGGCTTGCCTCCGGCGTGGTGGACGTGTTAATAGCCCTCTCCGAAACCCAAAAGCGCGTGCTGCTGGAAGAAGGTTGGAAAGCACGGCGTGTGGAGGTGATACCGAACGGCATCGACCTGCAGAGGTTCTCTCCAGCCGGCGACAACTTGCGTGAACAGTGGCGCATCCCGCCGCAGACGCCGGTTTTTGGCATCGTCTCCATGTTGCGCCCTGAGAAGAACGTATCACTCTTCCTGAAGGCAGCGCAGCATGTGCTGGCTGCTATACCGCAGGCAAAAGCGTTTGTGGTCGGTGACGGCGTCCAGCGCGCCGAGCTGGAGCAGATGGCAACACAGCTGCATATACAACAACAGACCGTTTTTACCGGTGTGCTCGAACAGATACCCGCTGTCTGGCGCACGATGGACGTAGCGGTGCTAACCTCGCGGGTGGAAGGTTTACCAAACGTGCTAATAGAAGCTGCCGCTTGCGGCGTTCCTGCGGTCAGTACAGATGTGGGCGCGGTCCGTGACGTAGTGCTGGATGGCGAAACGGGCTATGTCGTACCGCTACCGGATGAACACGCGCTTGCGGAGCGTATCCTGTACCTGCTGGAGCATCCTGACGAGCGCAAACGCATGGGCGAACACGCCCGCCAGCACGCCGAAGCGCATTTCGACCTGCGCCAGATGGTAGACCGTTACGCTCGTGTGCTGGCGGACGTATAAACCTCAGTCATCCCCAACTGCGCCGAAGTTGCTGACGAGGATGCCAAAGTCAAACAATGTCACCTCCTCGTCCCCGTCCAAATCCGCCTCCGGATTCCAGCCGCTGTCGCCAGGCACCGTGCCAAACGCCGCTACCAGCGCGCCAAAGTCAAACAACGTCACCTCGTTGTCCCCATCGATGTCCCCGTTCAACAGCGAGAAGTCCGCTACGCCTGCTCCCATAATGGACACATTTGGCAACGTCTGCCTCAGCCAGTGGCTCGCCTTCGCCGACAGGTCATACACCCCATCCAGCGGAGCCACCAGCGAATACGCCCCCGACGCATTCAGGCTCAGAGTATGCACCTGCAACGGAGCGAGAGTGCCCGGAGCGCGTATCTGCAACTCTACCGGCACGCTGGCAGGATTACCCCCAAAGCTGAGCAGGTTCACCACCCCGCTGAGCGTGGCGTAGCGCACATACCAGAAGCCGTCGGTAAG
This sequence comes from bacterium, assembly GCA_025054895.1. Taxonomy (GTDB): domain Bacteria; phylum Armatimonadota; class HRBIN16; order HRBIN16; family HRBIN16; genus HRBIN16. The sequence continues at coordinate 2,006 of JANWYZ010000354.1, forward strand.
GT
>JANWYZ010000355.1 GCA_025054895.1 bacterium
GCCAACAGGATTGTTTCGCTGGATGACGCACTGCAGCTGGGATGTAAAGAAACAAACATTGTGGACACAACTTTCTACCGGCTATGGCAGCGAGCTCTGCTATGGAAACTGAAGGTCAAACAGATGGCGCGGCGCAGGAGGTTGTAGTGAGCCGTCCGACGCCGGAGCGGATCGCTTTTTTCCTGCCCTCTCTGGCAGGTGGAGGCGCACAGCGGGTATTCCTGCACCTTGCAGGGGGGTTCGCAGAGCGAGGTTATGAGGTACACCTTGTGCTCGCGCGGGCAGAGGGTCCATACCTGCCTCAGGTTCCCCCTTGCGTACGCATGGTAGACCTCGGCGCTTCGCGGGTGTTGACCAGCCTGCCTGCTCTGTCCCGCTACCTGCGTGATGAACGACCCTACGCATTACTATCGGCTTTAGACCATGCCAACGCCGTGGCTGCGTGTGCTCGACGACTTGCACGGTCCTCGACTCGCGTGATTGTGACAGTACACAGCACGCCCAGTCGGGTAGTGGCTCATGCTCGCACTGTACGCGCGAAGCTGCTGCCTTTCTGGACGCGCTTTTTCTACCGCTGGGCAGATGCAGTGGTAGCAGTATCACAGGGCGTTGCGGACGAGCTGGTGCATTACGTGCGCATCCCCGCGGAAAAAGTGAAAGTGATATACAACCCCATCGTGACGCCTGAGCTGTTCCAGAAGGCGGCAGAACCACTGGAGCATCCGTGGTTTCAGGAAGGGCAACCGCCCGTGATACTGGGCGTCGGCAGGTTGACAAAGCCGAAAGATTTTCCGACGCTCATCCGTGCGTTCGCCCTTGTACGCCAGCAAAGACCGGCGCGGTTAATGATACTGGGCGAAGGGGAAGAACGCCCTGAGCTGGAACGGCTTATCAGAGAGCTCGGGCTGGAAGAGGATGTGGCTTTGCCCGGGTTCGTGCAGAATCCTTACCCGTATATGAAACACGCTGCCGTGTTTGTGCTCTCCTCGCGTTGGGAGGGTTTGCCGACGGTGCTGGTGGAAGCGTTGGCGCTAGGTGCTCCGGTTGTTTCCACGAATTGCCCCAGCGGGGCTGCAGAGATACTTGATAATGGTCGCCTAGGTATACTGGTCGAGGTAGGAGACTGTGCATCCCTGGCACGAGCAATAGACAAGAGCCTTGACTGTCCACGCAGATTGACGATGGCGCAAGACTATCAGCGATTTACAGTAGAACATGCTGTATTGCAGTATGAGAATCTTGCGGGTTTGGCACAATGACAGCAATATGGTTTATAGCAGCTAATCTGTCTGTTCTGGCTTCGATTGCGGCGTCTGCTTACGAGCAGTACGCTGCTGCCTTCATGTTACTATGCTTTGCGCTCATCTGTAGTCTTGTTATGCTTCGCCACCTTTGGAGAAGCTGGGTTACGCTCTCGCATCTGTTCCTCATCGCCTTCGCGCTATACACCATATCGGGTCCTTTCGAGGTGCTTTTCGGGTCTGGGGAAATCCCGCCGTTTTCGCCCCCTTTTTACGTTCGGGAGTGGTTTATCGATTCTTCCATTGCGACAGCGAGTTTTGCTTGGGCAATGTTGTTGTGGGGCTTGTCCTATCGACAGCGGCGCAAACCGATGGTGCGTGCTATCGGCAATATGCAAGTGTCCCTGGTGCTCATATTACTTGCTACCATCGGAGAAGCCACTAACCTGCTCAGGTCAGGAGGAATCGCTACATTGCTGGCAGGTAAGGCTGTATATCAGTCTGCAGTTGCAGATATGCAGTTGACCTTCCCTACATCCAGCTTCGCGTTACTGGCTTTTGCGTTTCTGGGGATACATTACAGCTCGCAATCTACATGGTTGCGCAGCAGTCGGAATGAGGGAAAGCATGTTGGGACACTGTTATTCGCCGTTGTTGCTACTCCACTCTTGCTTGCTCACATCATTGTAGGACAACGAATGGAACTGGC
>JANWYZ010000356.1 GCA_025054895.1 bacterium
GTGCTCAGCGGTTGATTGCTCACCGCAGGGGGCGCTGAGGGCGCGGAGGAGATTGGGAGGAGATGATGCAGGTAAACTGGGGACCGGTGGTGACCGCGATGGTTACCCCATTCAACGAAAACATGGAAGTGAACTACGATGCAGCGCAGGCGCTGGCGGAGCTGCTGGTGCAAACCGGCTCTACCGGACTGGTGGTTAGCGGAACCACCGGCGAATCGCCCACCCTGTCGCACGAGGAGAAAGTGACCCTGTTCCGTAAGGTAAAGGAGGCTGTAGGCAAGCGCGCAGCAGTGCTGGCGGGAACCAGCACCTATGATACCGCTGAGTCGGTGCACCTGAGTCAGGAGGCGGAACGCGCCGGCGTGGACGGCTTGTTGCTCGTTGCGCCCTACTACAATCGCCCCTCACAGGAGGGATTGTACCAGCACTTCAAGACCATCGCCCACGCCGTAGACCTGCCGGTCATGATTTACAACATCCCAGGACGCACGGGCGTAAACGTGGAAACCGCTACCCTGCTGCGGCTGGCAGAGATAAACAATATTGTGGCGGTCAAAGAAGCCAGCGGCAACCTCAACCAGATGTCCGAAATTTGCGCCGGCGCGCCCGACGGCTTTCTGGTATACAGCGGCGACGATTCGCTCACCCTGCCCCTGCTGGCGGTCGGGGGAGTAGGTGTGGTGAGCGTAGCGTCGCATGTGGTGGGGCGTGACATTCGGCGTATGTGTGAAGCCTTCTTCGCGGGGCTGGTGCAGGAAGCCACTAAGCTGCACCATCGCATGTTCCCGCTGTTCAAGGCGCTGTTCTGTACCACGAACCCTGTGCCTGTCAAAGCGGCTCTGAATATGATGGGGGCGAACGTGGGCGGCGTACGCCTGCCTCTGGTGGAAGCGAACGAAAAGGAGAAGGAAATTATCCGAAAAGCCTTAAGGGATTATGGGCTGTTGCAGTGAATGAAGATACCTTTCCCTACGATGAGAGCGTCGCGCTGATACCGCTTGGGGGTACCGGCGAAATCGGCAAGAACCTCACCGTAATCCAGTTCGGTGGGGAAATACTGGTGGTAGACTGTGGTTTGGCGTTCCCGTTCGATGATGTGTACGGTGTGGACATCGTGATACCCGACATCACCTACCTGCGCGAGAACGCAGACCACGTGCGCGGAATCGTGCTGACGCACGGACATGAAGACCATGTCGGCGCATTGCCCTACGTATTGTCTGAAATCAACGTGCCCGTTTGGGGAACTCGCCTGACGTTAGGGCTGGTGCGCGCCAAACTGAGCGAGCGGCTGCCCCTTTCGCAGCTGGACCTGCGGGAGTACGCGCCCGGCGACCGCATCCCGATAGGTCCCTTCATTGTGGAGCCGGTGCGCGTGACGCACAGCATCCCCGAAACGGTGGCGTTGAACATCGAGACACCCATTGGGCGCGTGGTATTCGTGAGCGACTTCAAGATAGACCATACGCCGATAGATGAATGGCGATTCGACGCGGCGCGCTTCGGTCAACTGGGCGAGGAGGGGGTGCTTGCGCTGGTATCCGACAGTACCAACGCCGAAAAGCCGGGCGTTACTCCTTCCGAGCGAGTGGTAGGCGCAGCGTACGAACGCATCTTCCGCGAGGCTCCTGGGCGAATCATTGTTACCATGTTCGCGTCCAACATCCACCGTATGCAGCAGGTGCTGGATACCGCCGCTCGCTACGGTAAGAAGGTGGCTGTGCTGGGACGCAGTATGCAGCAGAATCTGGAAATCGCCATCGAGATGGGCTATGTGTGGTTGCCGCCCGATACGCTCATCCGCACCGACCAACTTGGACAGTATGGAGGACGCGAACTGGTCATCCTCGCCACTGGCGCGCAGGGCGAGCCGCTCTCCGCTCTCACTCGCATCTCGCGCGACGAATACAAAGCGGTGCAAATCGAACC
>JANWYZ010000357.1 GCA_025054895.1 bacterium
GAGCTTGTCTGCGCCCGTCAGGATGTTGCTCGCATCAGTGAACGCCCACGAGACGTTGGCGTTGGGATAGCCGTACAGGTTCACGCCCCCGCGCGTGTAGTGCAGCCACAGCTCGCTCGCTGCGGCGGAGACGAACGCCACCACAATCGCCACCCCGAACAGCAGGGGCAACGCCGCCCGGCGCAGTCCGTGACGCGGAGCCAGCTGCTGGCTGTCCAGAAAGAGCGAGAGCAACATGCCGCGCAGGTCGCGAAAGAAGATGGCGTCGAGGAAGGCGATATGCGTCCAGCTGGTGTTGCCCCACAGGGCGCGTGTGCTGAAGATGCCCACGATGTCGCTGGGCTTGAAGGAGGTTTCGGTCATCAAGAAGCCCGCCTCGGCGACGCTACGCGCCATCACCGTACAGGTGACGAAGAGGAAAATCGCCCACAACGCAATGACCAACCACACGTTGACGCCCGCCCACACGCACCATGCCACAATCCCCGCGAAGCCCGCCATCAGCCCCCACACCGCCCACGTGCTGCTGAACGCCTCGCCCGTGTAGGGGGAGGGCTGGCGGCGCAGGGCGGTTTGCACGACTTGCTTGTAGTAGCCCCACCCGCTGCGGATGAACACCAGCGCAATCACCACATACGCCCCCGCCACTTGATAGCCGATGTAGTGGCGCGTGGGATACGAGGGCATGTTCTGCAGCTCGATGCCATACGACGCCGCCGCCACATCCGCCAGCCGCGTCAGCGCAAAGAAGAACCACAGGCTGAACAGCAGGTCGTTGGGCAGGAAGTAGGCGAACCCCATCGCCGCAAACGACACGAAGATGCTGGTGCCGAACATCTGGTTCCAAGGGGGCGAGGGGAACAGGTTTTGCACGTTCCAGAACAGCAGCGGAATCTGCGGAAAAGTCGGCACGGCGAGGTGAATGCCGTTGAACAGGAAGGGCGTGAACGACAGCGCAAAGCCCATCCACGTCAGCGGCGAGCGCAGGAACTGCCGCGCGAGGCTCTCGTCCAGCAGGCGCGTAGGTAGGGCGGTATGCGGGAAGGTGAGACGCTCGTGGTCCGCCCACTGCCGACGCAGGATCACGCCAAGGCAGAACAGGCTCCACGCCAGCAACAGATACAGCAGGAACCACATCGCCAGCGGGCGCAGCCATTTGCCCCAGGGGATGCCCCCCGAACGCAGGCTCTCGTAAAACTCCACCGCTACAGGCTGTTTCAGCTCGCCTTTGGGGTCAAACGCCACCAGCGCGGGGTTCACATAGGGGATAAACCTCTGCGCGTACTGGTTGATGGAATCTGCGTAGTAGTTCAGGTAGACGGGAGCGGGCATCAGCTTCTCGGTAAAGCCGCGCGTGCTCACAAACACCGCCGCGAAGAGCATGAGGTAGATGACCAGCAGGTCGGCGGCGGTCATCCACCGTAGCCTGCCGAAGGCGCGCAGCAACTTCACCACGCCATACACCAGCAGGAACGAACCGACCGCCCCCGGCGCAAACTGCAGCACCCCCAGTTGCATTCCCTTGACCACCATATCGGAGTAGGTGGTCACATACGCCACAGCAGCAGACAACACAGCGCCAAGCAGCAGCGTACGACGGTGAAATCCTTTAGACGTTTGCGGGTCTACCGTCATGCCCCCTCCGATGCGAAAAGGCTATATGGGGATTCAACGGAGCGCCGCGGTTATCCTTGCCAGCGAGCCGACTGCGCGCCTTTGTGGTTGAAGGCAAGACTGTGTGTAAAATGCGGTTTTACTACTGCTCTGTCGCAGGTCACCCTGAGCGCTAGCGAAGGGTCTTAATGCCCCTGGAGGGACGCGCTCTGTCGCGTCCACCTGCACGGGGTCACGACGGAGCGTGACCCTCCAGAAGCTGCA
>JANWYZ010000358.1 GCA_025054895.1 bacterium
CGCCTTCGGCTCAGCATGACAGAGGGACGGCTCGGCAGGAGCCTCGCTTCCAATCTTGCCAGCTGGAGGGTTGCGCTCTGTCGCAACCACCTCATGTCGTTTCCTTGCAGAGGGGGCAGATTAACTCCTCAACTATGTTGAATCCTGCAGGCGCATCCGCAGGAGCGTTCCGCATGACAAGTTTCTCTTTCTGCCGGGTGAAAACCGCTAACTTTACCAGCACAGGTATCTTGCCAAAATTGCGTAAACGTGCGAAAATAGACTACCCAGTATGTTTGGGGAAAAGGAGAGGGACGGAATGCATCGCGACATTGCAGTTATCTCTCTGGCGATGTGGTTGTTGGTTACGGGCGCGCTTGCGCAGAAACCTGTGAAGACGCCGGAACCTCAACCGAAGCCACCACATATAGTCTGGGTCGTACTGAAAGAGCAACCGATGGCGGAGGCAGCCGAGCGCTGGCAGCCTGCATTGCGCCAGAGGCTGGAAGAGATAGACCTCGCCCTGCGGGCGTTCGTCAGCAACCCGGCGGTAACACCGGATATGCTTGCTGGCGCACACGTAGCAGCACAGATACAGAGTGCAGAAGCGTTGAACACCTACAGGTTGATGGTGTACGTGGACTCGGCGCGCCCGCTGATGCTTGCACGCGCAAAGCTAATCGCGCGCGTTAGCCCGCTTGGCGGGCGAGTGGTGACGCATGTTCCGTATCTGAACACCTTCGCGATAGATATTGCTCCGTACCGCGTGCGCGACCTGCAGAAGATACCCGAGGTGGCTGCAGTATGGTATCCTCCGGTTTTGCAGGCGCTGCTGGATGTGTCTACGCCCACTCTGTTCGCTCCGCAGGTGTGGGATGAAGGCTATACTGCGCCCACCTGGGCAGTGGCGATTATGGACACGGGCGTAAACTCCATGCATACCGCCCTTAGCGCACGCACGTGGATTATTCCCAACCGCACGGTGCCGGGGCTGGGTAGCGGCATCCAGGCGTTCCACGACTACGGCAGGCTGGACACCGACTCCAGCGGCAACCCCGTGTACAACGATGATTATATGACCGCCCGCGACCTGCAAGGGCACGGCACACTGGTAGCGGGTGCAGCGTTAGCTAACAGCACCACGCGCAAAGGAGTAGCGCCCTTCGCCGGATACGGAATGATATTGAAAGCAGGCTATCGGACCAGGACGGGCGGTGGCTCCATGAACGCGGCGGATGCGCTGATTGCGCTCGATTGGGCGGCGCGCGAGGCTCCTCTGCCCCAGGGAGTGGGAATAGCTGGCATTAACTTCAGTTTCGGCGGTTCCACCAACCTGGACGACGATATCCTGACCCAGGCATTCGATGCCTTTATCTACACGTACCAGATACCACTTTCCATCGCAGCGGGAAACGGCGGTGGACCTGAAAAGAAGCTGTTTACTCCTGCCCCGGCGTACAACGGCATCGCGGTTGCCGCCTCGGACGACAGGGGCACGCTCACCCGCAGTGACGACGTAATAGCTGGCTTCAGCAGCCGCGGACCCACCATCGCTGGTCGCAAAAAACCCGATATAACAACTCCGGGCGCAAATATCAGCACCACCACCGGTTCGGGTAGCAGCTTTGCTTCGGCAAGCGGTACAAGCATTGCCTCACCTCACGTAGCAGGCGCGCTGGCTTTGCTGCATGACATCGGCATCCACGACCCGCTGCTGCTGAAAGCGGTGCTGATTAACAGCGCCGAAGACCGAGGCGCCGCTGGCTGGGATAAAGAATGGGGTTGGGGCTACGTAGACCTGCGCTCCGCTATGCAACACATTATCAACCGCCAGTACGCTACTGGCTCGGTGAGACCTGCCGGAATGTCTG
>JANWYZ010000359.1 GCA_025054895.1 bacterium
TGCGGTAGAACTGGAGGTATGGCTGAGGCTCGGCGAACTGCCTGACTTGAGACCGGATACACGGATGCAGGCTTTCAAGGATTGTAGCAATGTGGAGCAGAACCTCCAAGGGTTTCGCCAATGGTTTCGCTGTCTGAATGATGCCTTTGAGAATGTGGTGGAGGAGGTTGGCGGGCGCGTCTCAATGAGGGCGGGAGAGTGAAGCCCTTTGCAGCGTCTGACTGGTTGAATTTCACTGTGTGGCAAAGCTTCGCCCAGGAGAAATAGCGGAGTGGGATGGTAGTCAATTCGTTCTTCTTTCCCGCTGAGAAAGGGGTAAGGCGTTCGGTTTCGGAGTTCCACGATGGACAAGCGGCTTCTCGTCATCGCGTGGGACGAATGGGCGTGGCGGTTGAAACGCTATCTGGAGCTGCACTGGGGAGAGGGACGGGTGCAGACGTTGTGCCTCGACCGCCGCCTGTTCGACGATGAGCCGTTTGAGGATCTGGAGGAACTCAACCAGTTCTACGAACAGATATGCTGCTTCCTCAATCAGCAATATCGCCACGAGTCGTTGCGTCTGCTCACGGTGCTGGTAGCACTACAGGTGGAGCTGCCCAGCGAGAAGCCCACTGACCGACCACTGCGAGATAACTGGAACCCCTTGCTGCGCTACGATGCCGACCGCAAGCGCTCGCATTCGCGAGCGATACTGCTCAGCTGGCTGGTGTTGACCTATCCAGAGGTGCGCTGGGTGTTCCTGCCAGAGCGAGAGGGTGAGGATGACTTCTGCGCGTCCCTCCATTACTGGCAATGGCTGCCGACCTCGCACAGTGTGCATGAGGGGAAAGAACACAGCCTCTGCCCGCAAAACAGTTTCCCCGTGCTGTTTGACCCCTCCGGACTTCGCTCGCGAATACGCCAGCAGGTCGGCAGAAGCAGGCAGACGCACGAAGCCACGCAACCCGTACTCTCCCCCCCAGTGCGTCGACGAATGGCTATCACTTTGGACGAGGAGGAAGAGTACGCCTACTTTGGTGCGTATGCTGCCTACCGTTTCGGCTACCGAGCATGGGTAGCGACCACGTGGCGTGAAGCACAGACGATACTGGGAAAGGATGCGCGTACGGTAGACCTGTCGTTGGAGGACTTTTATCTGAACTTCCCCGACCGCCCCGATTTCGTGCAAATAGACGGGCAGGAGGCAGAGGTACACCTCTCCAACATGCAGCAACGTGACCAGTGCTTGCCCGCTCTGCGGCACCTGGAGAGGCGCGCGCTGGTGACTGTCGGACATCGCCGCGGAGCACTTTACCGCCAGAGCAACAGGGAATATAGGCAAAGCCTGCCGTATCGGGTGAAGGTGGTATACAAACCCTACGCAGGGGTATTCGACCTGTGGCGCCGTCTTGGACACTGGTACAGGTGGCGCAGGCGCGCGCGGTGCGCGGAAGGTTTCCACTGGCCCCCCGAAATCAAGAAGCGAACAGAGCAAACTGGTGCGGGTGAGGTTCCTCGCCACAGTGCGCCCGGCAGGTTTGTGGTGATTTCCGAACGACTGCTCGACCGCGCCGAGCAGATGCTGGACGAGCTGAACAACGTGCCTCAGGCTATCCATGCTGCCCTGCTGGCGCTGGAAGCGAAGGAATTGCTGGGAACGCGTACGCCTACCGCCTCGCTCCATGCGCTGTCCATACAGCACGAGGCGGAGGTGGCGGCGGAGAGCATGTTCACCGGGGTGGAGTATGCTACTCCCCTGGAACCCCGTCTAGACGAGATACGCCACGAAGTAGAGCAGATCGCCAGATGGTTCCACCCTTCGCAAAGGAGACGGTCTCGCATCCATGCCCAGCTGACCGTTGTAGAGCGC
>JANWYZ010000035.1 GCA_025054895.1 bacterium
GGAAGAGGCGGCGATGGCCACGCAGGGCGGCTGGGGTTCGGGCACGATTACGTGGTTCGGCGCAAAGAAGGGTGCGATGGCGCTGGGGGGAAGGTGGTGGCTATGTACCCTGCGCAGCTACAAGGGACTGAAGCTGGGCGCGGTGGAGTCGCCGCACGGACCCTACCGCGTGTTTCGGGGCTACGGGCGCGCCTCGCTAATCAACCGCAACAGCCCTCGTCGCCGGCATGCGCTGAAGTTCCTGTTGTACATGGCGGGCAGGGAGTACAACGAGCTGATTAACCACCAGGCGGACGCCCTCGCGCCGGTAAAGAAATACTCCTACACCGAAAAGTACCTGCACGACCCAGCCTTCCCTGAAGAGGACTTTAACGCGGTGTGGCGCGATGCTATGAACTACGCCGTGCCCGATGAGGTGAGTCCCTTCGTGAACGGACAGGCGGTTCAGCGCATCCTGGGGAAGCAGCTGGACCTGGTGAAATCCGGGCAGAAATCGGCGGCGGACGCCCTGCGCACCGCCGCGCGGTTGATTAACGAGGAGATTCAGAAAACGGTTCAGCGCGACCCCGAACTACGCAGGCGGTACGAGGCGACAGTGAAAGCACGAGGAAACCGCTTCGCCCATGATGGAAATCATGGACAGTGACGACAATCTCCGCCTTTGCGGACTAAACATGGAAGCGAATAACCTGCGAAGGCAGGCTCCTCCACCCCTAGCCCACCACTTCAGTGGTGGATGAACGATATTTGCACCAGAGCAGCACGGTCTTACCCCCTCGATACCGGTGACTTACGCGCTCGATACCTGCCCGGCTCGATGGTTGCGAACACATTAGACAATTGCTGCGGCGTATGCTTGAACAGGAACCGCATCAACTGGTGATGTACTTCTTCCAGAGTATCCGGCGTTATCCTCAGGAGAATGACTCCAGCGTGCGGTTGCCCACGAGAGAACACCAGCTGCCCGAAGCCCTTATCCCGGGTGATCAGGATACGCCCCTCTTGTTCCGCCCGGGCAAGCAAAACGACGTCGGTGGCAGCAGACAATCCAATCTCGCGAGCGCGCTTCACATCGTACCCGGACGCGATGAGCAGCCTGACTGTAGATTCATACACGTCCTGGTCTGTCAAGAAACGGAAGGTAGCGACTCCAGCATTATCTCCTCCGCCTTGATCACCTGCACGGCGTACTCCACGCATTTGCGCACGTCCTCCACGGTCAGGTCCGGGTAATAGTCGCGAACTATCGTTTCAAAGGGTATCTCCTTCTCCACCAGCTCCAGTACCGCGTAGACGGGGATACGTGTACCCTCCAGGCACGGCTGTCCGAAATGAATCTCTGGGTTCACCACAATACGCCTTGCCATGAACTTCACCTCCGCCCTCATTATACTACATGCTCAGACCGCGTGGGCACTGGGAAGGATAAGCATACAATCTACCTCGAAACATGTTGCTGATATGCAACCGCAAGCGGGGTTCTTGAGGATGCACAAACGCTCTCGCTCCCGTGACGAAAGATATGTAGCCTGGCTGTTCCTGCTGCCGAACTTTCTGGGCTTCGCGGTGTTCACCGCGGGACCAGTGCTCTTTTCGCTGGTGGTCAGCTTTTCCAACTGGAACCTGCAGCGCACCATTCCCTTCCAGTGGACTGGCATCGAGAACTACTTCGAGCTGATGCGCGACCAGCAGTTCTGGCTGTACTTTATCAACACGCTGTACCTCATGCTGGGGATGCCCATCGCCATTGCAGGGTCGCTTGCGCTGGCGATATTGCTCAGCCAGAGGCTGCGGGGCATTGTACTGTATCGCACACTCTTCTATCTGCCCAGCATCACCAGCGGCGTCGCGCTGATGATACTCTGGAAGGCGCTGTATAACCCCGATTTCGGTCCCATTAACGCGGCGATTAACGCGGTGAGCCATGCACTGGGACTGGATGTGAAAGCCCCGCAGTGGTTGCTGGCGACTTCGAACCTGTTGGGCCTGGATGTGGAGCAGGTGCGCATTACCGCCAGGCAGTTCGGATTAGGCGCACGCGACGCGCTCATCATTATGGGCATCTGGATTGCCATTGGCGGAAACAACATGCTGCTCTACCTCGCCGCGCTGACCAACGTACCGCAGGAGCTGATAGAAGCCGCACAGCTGGACGGCGCAGGCAAATGGTCGGTGTTCCGCAACGTGACCTGGCCCCAGCTCGCGCCTACCACTTTCTTCATCGTGGTAATGAGCTTCATCGGCGGGTTACAGGGCGGCTTCGAGCAGGCGCGGGTGATGACGGCGGGCGGTCCCGCCGGCACAACTACTACCTTGACATACTACATTTACACTAAAGCGTTCGAGGAGTTTCAGATTGGCTACGCCTCGGCGATTTCGTGGATACTGTTCGCGATTATCTTTGTGGTGACGCTGGTCAACTGGAAGTTCGGCGCGAAAGAGGTCAGTTATTAAGGGGAGGTGAGTCCCATGCCTGTCGATATACAAGAGCTCATCAATCAAGGAGAGCGCCTGAGCGACGCAGAAGCGAGGCAACTGGAGGAACATCTTCGCCGCAACCCTGACGACGTCAAGGCGCGGGTAAAGCTGCTGGGGTACTACTGGAAGTTTTCTCTGGACTCGCAGCAGGCAGCGGCAAAAGCTCGACAATCCCACATCCTGTGGCTCGCTCAGAACCGACCTGAAGAGCCCGTGCTGGGCACGCCGTACGCGATGCTTCACCCTCCTGTAGACGGCGAAGCATTTCACCGGGTGCGCGATGCGCTATTGCAGCAGGTGCAGAAAAACCCAGGCAATGTGCGGATTCTGGCAAATGCCCGCGATTTCCTGAGCGTCCATGATCGCCCTAAGGCGGTAGAACTGGCGAAGCGCGTATGGAGTTTGGCTCCGCACAATCCCGAACACGCCGAGAGCCTGGCGCATCTTTACGAAATGGAAGCGAGGAACACAGACAATGCCACAGCGCGCAAACGCCACTACCAGCAGGCTCTTGCTGTTCTGGAGAGCACGCTGAACAGAGTGCGAATGGACCACATCACATACGTCAACCTGCTGCGTTCTACGGCGGACATCGCTGCCAGAGCTGAGGAGTGGAGAAAAGCGCAACGCTATGCGCAAGACCTGCTCCGGCTGGCTTCGAAGCCTACTTTCGTTTTTGAGCCAGACGCCGATGGTATCCACGCCGCGCATACGGTACTGGGCAAAGTGGCTTTGGGCAGGGGCGATATCGAAGCGGCGAAGAATCACCTGCTGGACTCCGCGCGCGTGGAAGGCTCTCCTGTACTCAGCTCGTTTGGTCCCGATTTCACTCTGGCGAGGGCGCTGCTTGAGCGGGGCGAGAGGCAAACCGTGCTGGAGTACCTGAGCCTGTGTGAGCGTTTCTGGGTATGCGGCAGGGACCGTTTGGCGAAATATCGCCATATCATCGAACGTGGGGGCATGCCGGATTTTGGTTTCAAAGGAGAGTGACCATGGTAGAGGACGAGCCTCCTGCTGAGTTGCCAGTGGTGGTCTATTCCGTCCGCGTACAGGAAGACACAGGCGGGGCTAAGCCGACCTATGGGAGGCTCGCCCTCCTCCAGAGAGGCTAACGTGAAACCGAGGTTCACATGACAACGATAGAACATATCCAAAAACCATCGCCAGCTGCCGTCTGGTGGAACCGGGTGGGCAAGATAATTGCCAGCCATCTGGTGCTGACGCTCATCGCGTTCACCACGCTCGCGCCGTTCGTGTGGATGGTGCTGGCGAGCTTCAAGCCGCTGGAAGAGGTGGAGCAGATTAACCCGCTGCCCAGTGTGTGGCATCCCGAGAACTACGCGAAGGTGTTCGAACAAATCCCCTTCGCCCGCTACTACTTCAACAGCGTGTTCATCGCCGCGTGGGTGACCTTTCTGCAGTGCCTCACCAGCGCGATGGCGGCGTACGCCTTCGCCCGCCTGCAGTGGAAAGGGCGCGATGCGGTATTCCGGCTCTACCTCGCTACGCTGATGATCCCGGGCGTGGTAACGATGATTCCCAACTATACGCTGATGGTGTGGCTGCGTCTGCTGGACTCGTACATCGGGCTGATTGTACCAGCGGCGTTCAGCGCGTTCGGTACGTTCTTGCTGAGGCAGTTCATGCTCACCATTCCCCCCTCGCTGGACGAGGCGGCGAAGATAGACGGCGCGACGCACTGGCAAATCTTCTGGGACATCATCATGCCCCTGTCGCGCGCGGGATTGATCACACTGGCGATATTTACCTTTATGGGCAATTACGGCTCCTTCTTCTGGCCCCTCATCCTGATCAAAAGCGAACACCTGCGCACCCTGCCCATCGGCATGCTCTATTTTGACACCAACTACGGCAGGCAGACCAACCTCATCATGGCGGCAAGCGTGATGAACATCATTCCGCTGGTCATCTTGTTTGTGGTATCGCAGAGGTTCCTCGTGCGGGGGATTCAGCTGGGCGCTGTGAAAGGGTAGCGAATACAGGGCGCGACAGGTCATGGGCAGAGCGGCTATTCGCGTTGAGCCGGTTCAGGAAGGCAGCGTGTTCGGTGTATCGCAACGGAAGCGAGGTTATCGTCCGCACGCGGGATTCAAGGCTCGGATGAGACTTCTTGCGTGGAACGCCGCCTTCCTGACGACGCCGCAACGCGCCGTTTGCGTGTGGGGGCAGGCTCTGCGGAATCGGCAGGTTCCGCACCCGGCGGCGAGGAGGCTGGGCGCGCGCGGTCGCGCGCCCACATCCGTAAAGATTCGATATTCTCGCGCATGGTGCGCGACAGGGGCACGGTGCGCCCTATCTCCTGCAGGATAGTCTTGTCGTCCAGCTCCGTACCTCGATGGAAAGCGTCGAACAGGGCGGAGATGATGACCTGCTCAATTTCCGCTCCGCTGAAGCCTTCTGCCGCCTTCGCCAGTTTACCCACGTCAAACTGCTTAGGGTCGCGTCCACGTTTGCGCAGGTGGATGGTGAAAATCTCCTCGCGCTCCCGCTGGGTAGGCAGATCGATGAAGAAAATCTCGTCAAAACGCCCCTTGCGCAGCAGCTCTGGAGGCAATGCGCTCACATCGTTGGCGGTGGCGACCACGAACACAGGAGCCTGCTTCTCCTGCAGCCACGTCAGGAACGAGGCGAACACACGGGCGGTAGTGCCTCCGTCGGAGAAGCCCGAAGACTGCGACCCCGCGAAGCCCTTTTCCAGTTCGTCTATCCACAACACGGCAGGGGCGACCGACTCGGCGGTGCGGATCGCCCGACGCATGTTCTCCTCTGACGCTCCTACCAGCCCCGCAAAGATGCGTCCAACGTCCATGCGCAGCACGGGCAGTCTCCACAACGAACCAATGGAGCGCGCCGCCAGGCTCTTGCCACACCCCTGCACGCCAATCAGTAAAACCCCTTTTGGGGCGGGCAAACCGAAGCGTTGCGCCTCGTCTGTGAAGGCGCGGGTGCGCTTACGTATCCAGTCCTTCAGCAGGTCTAACCCGCCCACGTTCTCGAAGGCTTCGGTAGCGCGGTAGTACTCTAAGATGCCTGATTTGCGGATAATCTGCTCCTTCTCCCACAGCACCACCTCTACGTCCAGCCTGCGCTTCTGCACCAGTGAACGGGCGAACACGTTCTCCGCTTCCGTTAGCGTCAAGCCTGTCGCCGCTTTCAGTAGCATCTCGCGCTGTTCGGGAGCAAGCGACACGTCCACGTTGGGGTTGTCTTTAACGGAATCGATCACCCTGTCCAGCATCTCGCCAATTTCTTGCGCGGTAGGCAAGGGCACGTCGATGACCGTTATCTCTTTTTCCAGCTCCGGCGGAAGCACCAGCACCGGCGCGAGGATGAGAATGGAGATGTACGTACGGCGCAGCGCTACGCTCAGGTCACGCAGTCGGCGTTTCACCACGCTGTCGTTCAGGGCGGTGTGAAAATCCTTCAGCAGCACTACGGAATGCTGAGGCAGGTGTTCGATGCTCAACAACACCTCGATCGGGCGCAGGGTGGACGAATCCACCTGCCCGGGATGCTCTACCAGCCCGCGGGTAAGGCTCCAGATGTACAGGCGTTTGTTGAGCTTTGCGGTCACGCCGCGCAGTTCCTCTTCCACGCGCTGTTCCTCTGAGGAGATGAGGTACACAATCGGGTAACGCGCCCGAATCAACGTTTCGAGTTCCTGACGGAAAGTGTTATTCATGCCTGTCCTCCGGTTTGGGCGACTACCCTCATGCTTGCCTCAGCAGGAGCAGTGTGTCGTGCTAGAGAGAAGAAGACTGTTGTGCCGACTAACGATAGAGCAAGCAACGCGCCATACAGCGCAGGCAACCCCCATCCGTCTGCGATCAACCCTGCGACGAGGGGCATGGTCGCCGAGGCGAGCGATGCTGCTGCCATCAACAAGCCCTGTCCGCTTGCGCGCAGACGTGGCTCCACTCTGTCCGCGATAAACGCCATCGACACCGCCGTCACGACGCTGAAGGTCAGTCCATGCATCGTCTGTGTGAGAAGCACAGGCACAGGCGCACGGAAAGCGGTTAGCAATAGCAGCCTGACAGGCAGGGAAATGAAGGCAATCGCTAGCACTCGCGTGCGCCCAATGCGGTCGGAGAGTTTGCCCATGAGTACCATGAAAGGCATCTCGAACAATGCGCTGGTCATGTACGCGAGGCTGATAAAAGGTTTGGACGCCCCCATCCACTGCAAGTAAAGACTCAGGTTGGAGGTAGCGGTCATCAGCGCGCCTACAAAGCAGAAGTGGGCAATGATATACAATACGATGTCCCGCTGACGCAGCAGATAGAGCACTTCGGTGACGGAAAGACGGGCTGACTCCTCCGCTTCTTCGGGAGTCTCCGGGGTCAGCAGCACCACCAACGCAGAGAGTGCAAGCAATAGAGCCACACTGAAGAACATTCGTGACGGCTCCAGCAGGAGAGAGTTGCGCCATAGTACCAGTATCAACAGCACCAGTAGATAGCCGATTGTGCCGAACACGCGCAGCTGTCCAAACGACCCCGCTGTGCCCTTGTGCCGAAACAGGTCTACTACCAGCGCCATCATCACCGACTGGCTGGACATGATACACCCGCCAATGACCGCCGCCAGCAGCAGTGCGACGCCAAAGGAGTAGACGTGAGGGAACAGCAGGTACCCTGCCGCCCCCACGAGCATAGCGCCGATAATGTACCGACGCCGGCGGCGCGCCTGGTCCGAACGCCAGCCCAGCAGGATACTTGCCACTGCACCAGTCAGTGAAAACACCGACAGCACGGCTCCTACTTGTCCGTACGAAAAGCCGCGTTCGCGCAAGAACACCGGAAAGAAGGGGTGGGTGAAAGCCACCGCAGCGAACAGAAGAAAATAGTAACCTGCGATACTTACCTTTGCCCGCAACAACACTGCCTCCTTGTCTAACCCATCCTGCACCAAAAGGATACCATTTTTACGAGTTCTGCGCAAATCACTCCTCTAATATCTTGAGCGACACTGGCAATAATAATAATGTGCGAATAATCACGAAGCCAGTGCTTTGTCCAGTTAGAGGGTCAGAATTGAACGATGGTGGTCATGCCTCGCTGTCATTCTGAGCGGAGCGAAGAATCTCGGAGATGCTTCACTCCATTCAGCATGATAGGAGAAATGAGATGCTTCGCTGGCGCTCAGCATGACAGGAAAAGCCTGTCATTCTGGCGCAAAACGCCTGTCATTCTGAGCGGAGCGAAGAATCTCGGAGATGCTTCACTACGTTGGGCATGATAGGAGAAATGAGATGCTTCGCTGGCGCTCAGCATGACAGAATTGGAGGGTCGCGCTCCGTCGCGACCATGCAAACCTACCGGCTTGGCAGGAGCCTCGCCCTCCATCGCTGTTGTCATTCTGAGCGGAGCGAAGAATCTCACGGTAAAGCCGTGCAGAGATGCTTCGCCTTCGGCTCAGCATGACAGGAAAAGCGAGATGCTTCACTACGTTCAGCATGACAAAAGAGCGTGGCGCAACCGTTGCGCCGGGCTCGCACTACAACTGAACAAAGCGCTGGAAAAAAGATTCTGGAACCAGAGGAGGTATGTTCCATGAAGGGCTCCCTAAGCAGGCGCAACGTGCGCCTGATGTTGTGGGGTGTGTCTCTTGCTGCAGTCGCCCTGATGTTGCTGGCAGGGTGCGGAGGAGGTGGAGGGGTTGGCAATCTCCTCACGTTAAGCGGCGACGTGACCGTGCCCGGCGGCACAACGAGGCAGGCTGTGGGCGGATACGCGCTCGCCAACGCAACGGTAAAAGCGTACATCTGGCCCAACCTCACAGAAGCCGTTGCGCAAAGCACCACCGACTCCAACGGGCACTATGTGTTGACGCTTCCCGAAAGCGCTGCGGGTAAAGACATCGTGATTATCGCCACCAAACAAGTAGGCAGCAAAACAGTGCGTGTGGCGACCGTCAGCCCCGACGTACCGGCGGAGGGAAGAAACAACGTGAATCTGGATGCGGTGACCACCTTCGCTTTAGAAGAGGTCGCGCGCATCCGCGAACAAGAGGGTTTAGGCGACCTTTCCGCCGGAGGGGTAGCGACGGTTGTAGAGCGCATCCGTGAGCAGTATGGAAACTGGAACGGCGACCTGACCGCGGTGCTGCCTGATCAAATTGGCGGTGGACTGCAGGACGCGACGCTGCAATCGGCGATACAGAACATCGTGCAGCAACACAAAGGCGCTCTTAAAGCCTCCACCGGTAACCCCGACGTAGACCGCGCCCGCAGCATGATGCAGACCATGCGCGATATGATGGGCACCGTTGCCGGCAATGGTAGAGAGGAGAGCACAGCGATCGATTCCGCCCTCAATATGGCCCACCGCGCGCTGGACGCCCAACTGGCGGCTGCTGAAGCCTTCAGCAAACGGTTCGACGTGATGATGGACATGCTGGAGAGGCTGAATGGAAAGCCGCCGGGTGAGTATCACCTTATCCGTAATGAACGGGGTTACATCGAGATTCGAAGAGAGGGTGACATCGCAGGGGGAAAGACGTGGAAGGTCACCTCGCAGCTGGAGGATGCTTCCAATGGTCTGGCGCTGACTGTAACCACCGAACAGCCGATGGAAGCCTTCCACTTCAACCCCATTGCGGGCAAGTACACCGTCACTGCCACGAAGTCAGGGGTGAACTACAGCGCAACGCTCACGCCTACTGTGAACGAGGCAAACCGCACCATCCAGCTCAACGCCTCTATTAACCTGCAGGAGAGCGCGCTCAGTCAGGCAATCACTTTCAACGGAACGCTGGCGGCGGCGTTCTCGCAGCTGCCTTCTGGTGAAGGACCGCCCCAGATTACCACAGCCACTTTCAACGGCGCATTGAACTCACAGTTCGGTAGTGCGCAGGTGACTAACCTGAAGGCGGAGTTTGACCCCGACTCCAGCCAGCAAGACTCGCTCAAGCGCATCACGCTGCAAAGCCTGCAGGCGCAAATTACTGCCCGCCCGTTCTCTCTTAGCCTGCAGGGTGTGAATATACCGTTTATGAAACTGCACGGCGGCGGAACCGCTCCTGCCAGCGTTACGGTGAACACACTGCAGATTACCGGTCGCGACGAGAACAACAACCCGATGAGCCTGACCATCTCGGAGGTCAATGGTACGTTCGAAGAATATCGCGATCCGGTGAACGGCATGGGCAGTGGTGTCATCAAAAGCCTGCAGGGCAGAATGTCCTTCGCTTCCAGCAGGCTGTCGCTCAGCGGCGAGGTCAGCGGCACGTGGAACAATCCGGTGCCGTTTGCGCAGGTTCCCTCTGCCGGATGCTCTCTGTCCACTTTCCCGGACGGCAGTATCCGTATCAGGGGAAACATGACGCCGGCTATCGGTAAGCCAGCCGCAGTGAACATCACCATCACCTCTGCGCCCAAAGGCTCACCGCCGAAGTTGACGGTAACCGCCGCCTTCTCCTATGGTGGAGAAAGCATACACATGGGCGTAGAGATGGTGCTGGCGGAGAAAGCCGACGGGGTGTATCCCGCTTCGACAAGCGTCACGATGACGCACTCTCCGTCGGAGATGCGCATCAGCCTCGCAGGGGAACACGACCAGCCGGTAACCGGTTCTATCAAGAAGTCGGACGGTACCAAAGTCGCCGACATCGGTGAGGCGATAGAGCTTGGTATCCCCGACCTCGGACGTACCGGTATCGTGAAGTACGTAGATGGTACGTTCGAGACGTTACAGTCGTTACTGCCGTAACAGCAGGTGATAGGCAGAGCACGAGCGAAAAGAGACCTCGCGATGGAGCAGGCAATCTGCATGCTTCGGAAAGGTAGTTCGCTCGTGCTCTTGCTCATGATGTGCCTTACCGTCGGCGCAGAGCCGGTGGCGTTACCGCCTCTCTGGACAGAATCGTTCTGGGTTCAGCACCTGACCTCTCTTCCTGTAACCAACGGCGAGCGGCTGGAGACCGGCTATCATCTGTTTGCACGCACTAACGTCCGCCCGCTCTTGCAAAGCGGTCAATCACTGCAGCCCTTTACCAGAGGGTATGGCTATTACCGTTTCGCTTCGCTGAGCGAGATACGGTTGCATCTGTCCCGCTGGCGTGTGAGCTATGCCTTTGGCGTCGCTGACCACTTCGAGGGCGACGGGGGCGCAGTGCATCTCTATCTGGGCGGGTTGAATCTGGCGCAGTTGCCCACATCGGATGCCGATGTCACTGCCACGCTCAATCGCTCGGCGGTGAACCGCTGGACAGTGGAACACCTCCTGCCTCTGCAGTGTAAGCATGGAGAGGGCTGGTTGCTCCTCGCAGGGAGCCTGTATCTCTCACGGCGGATTCAGCAGGGCGCATTGAGTGGTAGATGGCACAACGCCCAGTTCGACGGCGACCTGTTGCTGGATACCACGCGAGGATTAGACGCCGGCGACACGCGCAGTACGGGCTGGGGATTGCACCTGGCGCTGTCTGTGCCGTTGTCTGCGCGATGGCGGGTCAGCTTCTGGGGTGAGAACCTGCTCGGGCAGATTCGGCAGCGCAAACTGCAGCGCATCACCGCGCGCGTGCAGGCGAACACCATTGTTCCCGACGCCGATGGCTTCCTGCACGCTGCGCCGTTTCTCTCGGGACGCGTCGACTACCTGTCACGAAACCTCTCACTACAACCGCAGCTTGCCGTAGCGGCGGCTTATCATCAGGGAAAGGGCGCGTGGCTCCTGCGCGCCTCATGGGATGCTGATGAGGAGTGGATAGCAGGATACGCTTCCGCAGATTACCGGTTGCTCTTCGCGCTGCCTCGTGGCGAGTGGAGCATGGCTTATCACACCGGGCAGTGGACGCTGGTAGCAGGGTTCTCCTCGGTGAACCCCGTTCAGGCAAAACACGCTACCCTCAGCCTGCGCTACACCATTCCACTTGCGTCCACAAGGAGTCAATGAGTGATAAAAAAACTCCCCCACAGTGTGGGGGAGGAGCAAGGTTTAAGGGAGAACTACTTGTATTCCGCTGCTACCAGAATGGACGCCACTGCACGGCAGACATCCGGATTATCCTGCCGGCAAGCAGAGGTGGTGTAAGAGTCCGTCGGGAAGGTGCGCTCTCCAGGGCGCTTGAAGCAGTCCCACTTCCACAGGTTGTTCGCAATGGCGCCTTGCAAGCGCGTCCACTTCACGTGCCCATCCGCGAAGATGAAGTGCACGCCCTTCAGGTGGTTGATCAACCAACCATACTGGCGTACGTGTCCGCCCAAACAAGGCGAATCTGCCTGGGGCACATCGCCTCCGAAGGGGTCACCCGGAGGGTTACACCAGCATCTGGCAATCGACCACGGACCGGTATCGGGTTCGAAGTTGCGCCCGTCCTGCAGCCATATCGTCTCTGCCGGGGTATCCAGGTCTGCCAGCTTGCGCGGCGCAGCCGCTCCGCCCGACCCATCGGCGTTTTGCCAGGCTGACAGGTTGAACACCGCTCCGTTGACCGTATATCCCCGCGGGAACCACAGGTTCTGGCTGCGCGGCACGTCGCACAGCGGGTCGCTGCGCAGCCATGGAGAGCTGGGATGACAGTGCGCCCATGTCTCGTCCATCTGAGAGCCGCGCCAGGCGTTCACATTGTCCCCCAGCATACGCGAAATCTGCGCTTTCGCGTTCGGGCATTCGTAAACCTGAATGTTCTTCACATACGGCAGGATGCCGTACTTCCAGTTCGACCACGTGGCGCCTCCCGGCCCGATAAAGCGGTTGTAAGGGAAGGTTTCATCGTAGTCCTGCACGTACATCATCACTGCAGTGCCGACCTGTTTCAGGTTGCTCAGACAGGATGCCTGTCGCGCCTTTTCCCGTGCCTGCGAGAACACGGGGAACAGAATTGCTGCCAGTATCGCGATAATAGCGATAACTACTAGCAGCTCAATCAGGGTAAAACCACGTCTCATGACTGTACGCACCTCCTGCAAAGGATTTTGCCCATGCGTGGTTAAGGGCATAACTGTTTCTTTAATTATATTTTGGTTGAACAAGTTTGTCAATAGGTCGATTAAGGGATTTTAAGAAATCGATGAAACAACGTCACGATGCACACCAACATCCCGCCTCGAAGATGCAATGCAGGATGTGCGCCGGTGTGTCTGAAGCAGGCGGCTTGTAGTGAGGTAGTATTGTGTATAACCCTGATAGTAGGATAAAGACCCTTCTTCTGCGAAAGACTCCCTGCAGCGTAACTTCTATGCAAGGCGCAAGGAGGCTTTGAACAATGGCGCGAGTGGTAGTGGTAGGTAGCGCGAATATGGACATGGTGGTGCGCGCGCCGCGCATTCCACGCCCAGGAGAAACCATTGTAGGTTTGCAGTTCGTAATGGTTGCCGGTGGAAAGGGGGCGAATCAAGCCGTAGCAGCAGCACGGCTGGGGGCTCATGTGACGTTTGTTGCGCGAGTAGGCAACGACCTTTTTGGCGCACACAATCTGGAGGGTTATCAGCGGGAGGGTATTGACTGTCGCTTCATCGTGCGCGATGAGGAGTCCCCATCCGGTGTAGCGTTGATCGCGGTAGACGCAGAGGGGCAGAACGCCATCGTAGTCGCTCCAGGCGCAAACATGCGTTTAACCCCCGAAGACGTAGCGAGGGCTGAAGAGGAGTTTGCCAGAGCGGATGTGGTATTGGCGCAGCTGGAAGTACCGATACCTGCAGTGACGCGCACAGCGGAACTGGCACATAAACACGGTAAACGGATGATTTTGAACCCCGCTCCCGCCCCACGGCACCCCCTGCCCCCCGAACTGCTGCAGCATGTGGACATCCTGACTCCGAACGAGACAGAAGCGCAAGCGCTCTGTAACGCCCCCGATTACGCCTCTCCTGAGTCAATGGCGCAAGCATTGCGGGCGCTGGGTGTACCGGTGGTTATCATTACGCTGGGCGATCAGGGAGTGTTACTGCAGGACGCCGCAGGTATGCAACGGATGCCAGCCCATCCCGTACAGGCGATAGACACCACGGCGGCGGGAGACGCCTTCGCCGGCGCGCTTGCGGTTGCTCTCGCAGAAGGGGAGAGCGTGGAAGAAGCGGTGCAATTCGCCCAGCGAGCAGCTGCCCTGTCGGTCACTCGCTTAGGAGCGCAGCCTTCACTGCCGTATCGCGCCGAGGTAGACGATTTTTCAGGACTTATCTGAAGCCCCTCTCCCGAAGTTCGGGAGAGGGATGTTGAAGGGACGCGCTACGTCAGCGCCATCGGCATCAGCACGCACAGATAGTTGTCCTGATCCACAGGACGGATCACGGCGGGACGCAGGGATTCGGTCAGCTCCAGATGCACTCCTTCCGAGTCGGCCACGTTGAGCACGTCGATAAGGTAACGCGCGTTAAACGCTACAGTGATGTCGTCCCCTTCGCGTACGACCTCGACCTCCTCATGCGCCTTGCCCGACTGTCCGCTTTCCGCCTCAATAATCAGGTATTCGCCGTTGGTACTGAGGATGAGACGGTTGCTGATGTCTCGCGCGACGAGACTGGCGCGGCGCACCGCCCGCAGGAACTCCTCGGTGGCGAGGGTCAGCCGCTTGGTGTAGGTAGTCGGAATGACGCGCTGGTAGGCAGGAAACTGTCCGTCAATCAGGCGAGTAATGAGGAAAGTGCGCCGCGAGTCGTCTATTGGTCGGAAGGCGGCTTGCTGTTTTCCAATTTGCACCTCTACCTCGCCATCGTAGTCGCCCACGATGCGCGCCAGTTCGTTCATGGCGCGGGCAGGAATGACGGCAGCGATGGGCGTCTCGAGAGCGTTCACGCCCACCGGATGCGAACGCACGGTTAAGCGATGTGTGTCCGTAGCAACCAGACGCAGGGTCACGCCGTCGTACTCCACCAGTACTCCTGTCAAGATAGCGCGGGTCTCTTCGGTGCTTACTGCGAAGATGGTCTGTTTGATCATCTCTTTGAGCGTGTCGGCGGGCACGGCGAAGCTGGTGGCGTCGCTTACTTCGGGAAGAGACGGGTACTCTGCTGGTGACAGCCCGAGCAGCTTATACTCCGAACGTTCGCAGGTGAGCTGTACCGCGTGAGTAGCGTCGTCGGTCATTTTGATATCTGCGTCTGGCAAGGAGGAGAGCACCTCCTGTGTCAGGCGGGCTGGCACAGTAGCCTCGCCGGGCATTTCCACCGCTGCAGGCACGAAGCACTCGATGCCGATTTCGAGGTCGGTAGCAGTCAGCTTCAAACCATCGTCTTCAGCGTTAAGGTGGATGTGTTGCAGGATGGGCAGCGAGCTGCGTCCGCTCACGGCGTGCGCAACCGTCTGCACACCTTCCAGTAGCTCCTTGCGGGTCGTGGTGACTTTCATCATGAACCTCCCAACAGCAAGATTTAGAGTTGAACCGCAACAGCACGGCGCGACGGAGCGAATGCGCTCCGTTGAGAAAGGTTCACTTGGGCAACGGCTCAGCAGGCGTCTCGCCCTCCAGAGGGAGCGGCGGCAGGGAGATCGGTTCCTGCGGCTCGCGCGTTGCCTGCACGTGCGGAAAGTGTTCGGCGATGTGGCGCAGGATGCGCTCCCCAAGCGGCTCCGAGACCATTGGCGTTTCTACCCCACGCCGAAGCATTTCACGCGCCTGCTCGATGGAACGCGCTTCGTATGCGCAAGCAGCACACCGAAGCAGATGCTTCTCGATACGCTGCATCATGCCTTCGGTCAGTTCCTGGTCCATATAATTGCCCAGCAGTTCGCGCACTTCAGCGCATTTCATGTCTCGTCACCCCACTCTTCCGAGAGCGCGTCGCGCAGAGCCGTCCGCGCCCGATACAACATACCCTTCACCGACGGTACACTGCGCCCCAGTATCTCTGCTGTCTCCTTCGCGGTAAACTCTTCCACGTCGCAAAGCAACAGCACCGTCCGGTACTCTTCCGGCAGTCGTTTCAGGGCATGCCTCACAGCGACGCGCAATTCTATCTCGGCGGTGTCGTCGCCTTGCGCTGGTTCACCGCTGTCCTCCACGCTCAACAAGCGCGGCTGGCGCAGGCGGTCGATACAGCAGTTGCGTGCAATGCGAAACAACCATGCTTTGAACGTGCCCTCGGCGCGGTAGCCCATGCATCCCTCGAAGGCTCGGAGGAACACCTCCGACAACACCTCTTCCGCGTCGGCGCGGTTGCCCAGCAGACGTGTGGCATACGCCAGTACTGCGTCGGCATAGCGCCAGAACAGCGTTTCCACCGCCTGCATGTCGCCCGTGCGAAACCGCGCGATCAACCGCGCCTCTTCGTGCTCTCTGCCGTTTTCCATAAGAGTTGACGTGTGGGAGGTTCGAAAAGCACCGCGGCGGGTGCGAATTCCTTGCAGATTGTAACTTGCTTGAAGCAAGGAGTCAAGGGCGCTACACCCCGCAAAAGTGCTGTGTATCTTTGCACGCAAACTGCCGATAATGCAAGCGTATAACCTTATTGTGCGAGGGCTTTGCATGAGCAGCCATGAGACGCTAACCGAACTGGTAGAGGTATTGATCGACAAGACCCGCGACAAACGCCTGATGTGGGAGCCGGTCGGCGAGGCGGACACTTACGCAACGGTGATAGATGGCTCCTACACATTGCGCGTGTATCGGGATGACGACGAGGTATGCCTGGTACTGCGCGAGATGCATTCCCCAGAGGCAATTACCCTTTTCGCGCATAACCAGATTGACCACGAAAGGTTGGAGCTGCTGCACCGTGTGGTGCGCGAGAACGCCTTGCGCTACGATGAGAAGATTGCACAGGTCGTAGAGATTTTGAAGGCACTGTAGCGCTATCGCAGCACGTGGCGCAGGAAGAAGAGCAGATTCGCGGGACGCTCAGCCAACCGCCGGGTGAAGTAGGGATACCACGCCTCCCCGTATGGCACGTACACGCGCATCTGGTAGCCCTGCGCGACCAGTTTCTCCTGCAAGTCGCGCCGGATGCCGTAGAGCATTTCGAACTCAAACCGTTGTGGAGAGATATTGTTGCTGCGCGCGAAGGCTATCGCGTCGCGGATGATGCTCTCGTCGTGTGTAGCCAGTGCAGGGGCGTGCCCATGTAGTAGTAGCTTCTGCATCAGACGGCGGAAAGAGGCGTTTACCTGACCACGTTTCGGATAAGCAACGTGCGGCGGCTCTGCATACGCGCCCTTGCACAGCCTTACTGACGCTCGGCAGCCGATGAGCTGGTCGATGTCTTCTTCACTGCGGTACAGATACGCCTGAACCACGACGCCCAGATTGGGATAGCGATCGTGCAGGGCGTAGAAAATGTCCAGTGTGCGCTGGGTGTACTCGCTGCTCTCCATGTCGATACGCACAAAGCCATCGGTGTCTCGAGCACACTGCACAATGCGCTCCAGGTTATTCAGGCAAAATTGGCTTTCGATATCCAGCCCCAGCTGGGTGAGTTTTACGGATACTTGCGTATCCAGTCCTTCCCGCGCCAGCGTGGGTAATACCTTCAGGTACTCCGCAACAACCCCTTCTGCCATCTGTCGGTCGTGTACGCTCTCGCCCAGGTAGTCGATAGAGGCCTTCATCCCTCTGGATTGAAGTTGTTTCGCGACGCGGATGGCATCTTGCAGCGTTTCACCGGCGACGAAGCGGTCAACCAGCTTGCGAAACAACCGTCCTCGGGTGATGAGCTGACGTACCGAGGGCAGGGACGCAATCTTGAGCACAACGG
>JANWYZ010000360.1 GCA_025054895.1 bacterium
AGAAAAGCATCCTGACCTTCTGCGCCAACAGGCGCAGGCTGGACACAGCATCGGCAACCATACCTATCACCATGTGAACCTCACCCGCATTCCCCCTGCAGACGTGGCTGCTGAGATTAAAGCCTGTGGCGAGGTCATACAATCCATCACTGGAAAAGCTCCCCACCTGTTCCGTCCGCCAGGTGGCGACTATGACCGAAACGTTGCAGAAGTGGCGGAGGCGTTAGGATACTGGATGGTGCTGTGGACAGACGACCCCGGCGATTACGCAAAACCACCTGAGAAAGAGCTCCGGCAGAAGCTTTTCTCGCGTATCAGCAACGGCGGGATTATCTTGCTACACGACGGTATCGAAGAGACGGTCAACCTGCTGCCCGACCTGATTGAGTACCTGAAATCACAGGGATACGATTTGGTCACCATCGATGAGATGTTACCTGTAGCGTCACGATGAAAGGGTGTACGAGAAGAAACCTGTTGCAGCCCCCATCAGGGTGCAGAACAGGTTTACCATGTCATTACTCATCCAGCGCCAGCCGGCAACCTGCCGCGCTGGCAACCCACAATGCTCTGACCTCTCTATAACCTCGCCGCACTGCATACAGCGGTATCGCGCCTGCAACGTAGCGCCGAGTACGCTGTCCAGCAGGTTGCCAGACATTCCACCCAGAGCAACCGCCAGTGTCTGTACAACCGACGTGGGATGCACCGCCCATGCTACGGACGCTATCACCGTGCTGCCCGCACACCCAGCCAGTATTCCCAAAGGGGTTACCCCACCTGAGTCGCCCGCTTGCAGCCGCCTTCCACTCAGCACGTGGCGTGGTGGATTGGGCGATAACGCGCCGATTTCACTGCTCCACGTATCGGCGGTGGCAGCGGCGTACGCTCCAGCAAACCCCAGCCACCAGCTGGATTCACCGCTTAACGCATACAGGGCGATACATACCGATGCTACCCCGCCGTTAGCGATGACCTGCGCCGCGCCCCGCTGCGAACCGCGCGCGGTGAGAAACTCCATGCGCTGTTTGCGCTCAGCACGCCATCGGCTGAGAGCACTGGAGGTCACGAAGAAGGTCAGAAGTACGCTCGCCCCTTGCCAGCTACCTGCCGTCAGGGTGACCCATCCCACTACAAAAGCAGCAACAGCCCCCGCGAAGGATAACCAGCGCAGACGAACCGCAGGCAACACCACCACTGAAACGAGCAGCACAGCGAGCAAGGGGTCTATCGCCCACACAGAGCCACCTAACGACGAACGCCAACCAGCGTGTTCAGGTATTTGGGGTCGGTAACGCGGTCTATCGCCACCCGCCCGCGGCTGCGCGCCGCATGGATGAAGTAGCCGTTGCCAATATAGATGCCTGTATGCGCGATGGGCTGTTTGCTGGAGCGGAAGTATAGCCTGTCGCCCGGCTGTAGCAGCGACAGGTCGGGAACAGGAGCACCGACCTGAGCCTGATGCCTGCCCAAACGGGGTAGACGGATGCCGTTGAGCGCGAATACCTTCTGCACAAAACCTGAGCAGTCAAGCCCATTGTAGGATGTTCCTCCCCACCGATAGGGGATGCCCAGGAAACGCAGCGCAGTCTGCACGATGCGCTCGCCCAGCGCACCCGTCGCTGTAGGGCTGGCTGGTAACACCTCATAATCCAGCAGTCGCACATGCTGACGCGGCGTCCATCCTGTGCTACCGTCCGCCATCAACACACCGTACCAGGCGCCCACTTCATGAGTGACGGCGAGGTAAGTCATGGTTTCACATCGCGCGTACAACCTGCTGCTGGTGTTCCGCGCGGCGTAGACAGGAGCCGGA
>JANWYZ010000361.1 GCA_025054895.1 bacterium
GGGGATAGTTACCTTATGCGGATGGGGAATGAAGCGAACGCGGTCAGGATGGTCTTTCGCAATATCCAGGACGCTACTGCTCACCTCGTCAGCGGTGAGCCACTCCAAACCGGGCAGGAGCGCCTCCGTCTTCGCCTCGGCGCTATCCCCATCGCCTACCAGCAGCATTGGTCCCTCGAACGCCAGTACGTCGCGCGGCTGGTCAGGCACGCAGGCGTACTCCATCCGGAGCGTGTGCTGGTCTACAGGCTGGAGGCTGAGCGTGAAGGTCCATCGCGCACCAGTGCGGTCGCGAGCAGCACCAGTGAAGGTCCAAGGAGAGTGCCGGTCGCGGCGGGCAGGTACGCCGTATCGGGGCAGCAGCCGCTGCGCGGAACCATCTGGCAATCGCACCACCACGCTGCCCAGGTGCGGCATTCGCGCCACGACACGCCCGCCCACACGTAGTTCACCGATGACGCGGTCGCTGCCTCTCCGCAACCAGAACGCGCCCACTACGGATTGCGCCGGTCGTCTCAGGGCGTCGGTGATAATAAGCGCGCCTCGGGCGTTTTGGGAGGGCGACTCTGGCGTGTGCAGGACGCAATCTATCTGCCGTTCGCCCAGCCGCGAATCCGCACGTACCTTCCAGCGAACTATTGCCTTGCCATCGGGCGGGACGGGCGGAGCTGTCTGCACGCTGGCTGTGAGCATGACAAGAGGCGAGGCGCGCTCGGGAAACGTGCAGCGCAACGCTACTCCTTCAGCAATGGCATCACCACGGTTGCGCACCGTCGCCACAACCTCCACTGTGCCACCGGGCGCCGCCATTGCAGGCTTCACCAGCACGCTCTCCAGCTCCACGCGGGGCGCAAGGCGGTAGGAATCTTCTATCGCTTCTTTTCCATCGGTAGCAGACAAGCGCAACGTAGACGGCTTCAATGTGCCCTGCACCCGCCAGCGGTACGTTATCCCTTCGCCTGGCGCAATAGAGCGCGATTCTGGCGCGCGCAGGGGTTGTACGCTCCACCCCTCGGGAGCACGAACCGTTACCTGTACCGTTTCCGAAGAGGTATCGCCGGCGTTGGTGAGGGAGAAGGTGAACATGCCTCCCCTGTCTGGAGCCGATTTGTCCGGGTAGAAGTGCATCTTCTCGAACTGCAGCACCGCGCCTACACGTTCTACATACTCCATGTCGTCCACAACCAGCACAGCGGCGCCGCCCGTAAGCCGTACGCCCACATGCACCCACTTCACCTTCGGGTTGTCGGTGAAGTCGTACGACAGCTTACCCTGATGCCACTTGCCGTCGCCCGTACGGCTTAACGGTATCTGGTAGATGGCGCGTGGAGAGCCAGTATCTTCGAAGGGGCGTGCGCTCATGGGAATGACCTGCACGCTAACTGAAGCGTCCGGCGCGGCGGAAACCAGCTTGTACCAGAATACAATACCCCCTTTGCGCTCGGCGAGCATCTTGCCCTGCTGCCCACTATCCGCACTCCATGCGCGGTTCAAGCCGATTTCAGGCGGTACGTTGCGCCCGCTGCTCCGTTCAAAACGCAGAGCGTACCGCCCAGAACGCGCATCGGTCGTGACGGTGACGGTTTCGCCGAGAAGCTCCCAGTCAACGGGTCTGCCCTGCGTGTCCAGAATCTCGAAACCGCCGTTGGTCACGGGGTTCTGTGCCGCGCTTATCATGCAGCACAGTGCGGATACCAGTACCAGGGCAAATCGCTGTTTCATTAACACACCCCCTGTCTTTTTGCGGCTCCCTGTGGATACCGTAGTAAACTTCCCTCGCAGACACGAGACTCCTTTTTGCAGAGGG
>JANWYZ010000362.1 GCA_025054895.1 bacterium
TGACCAGAATGCCTGCAGCGGTGGAGATGAACAACGCTGGAATCTGCGCCACCAGCCCCTCGCCAACGGTGAGCAGGGTATAGGTGCGCAATACGGTCATCGCGTCGCCCTGCCCATTACGCAAGCCTATCAGGAAGCCGCCCACGATGTTAATGATGATAATCAGCACCGCCGCAATCGCGTCACCACGCACGAACTTGCTCGCGCCGTCCATCGCGCCGTAGAAATCCGCCTCTTCCTCGATCGCCTTGCGCCGTTCCTTCGCCTGTTCTTCGGTGATAAGCCCGGCGTTCAGGTCAGCGTCGATAGCCATCTGCTTACCGGGCATGGCGTCCAGTGTGAAGCGAGCAGCAACCTCTGCCACGCGCCCCGCGCCATTGGTGATGACCACAAACTGTACGATGACCAGGATCAGGAACGCCACCACGCCCACCACATAGTCGCCGCCCACCACGAAGTTGCCGAAGGCTTCAATCACGCGCCCGGCGGAGCCAGAGCCTAAAATCAGCTTCGTGGCGGCGATGTTCAACGCCAGACGAAACAACGTAGCAATCAACAGCAGAGAAGGAAACACAGAAAACTGAAGAGGTTCTTGAACATACAAGGTGGTAAGGAAAATAAGCGCTGCGCCTGCGAGGTTCACGACAAGACAAGTGTCCAGCAACCATTCCGGCAGAGGTACAATAAGCATCACCACCACACCCAGCACAGCTACTGCCATGATGAGGTCGCTGTACTTGCCTAAGCGTCCTCCTAACCGCGAGTTCAATGCGATCCCTGCCATACCTGTACACCTGTTAGAAATATTGGCAAACCTGAAGCGGTTCTGGAGGTAGCAAAGTGCTCTACACGGGCGCAGTGGGTGAGAAGCAACCGTTCCAATTGGAGGGACGCGCTCCGTCGCGTCCCTCCAGCAGAACCACGAAACCTACTCTTCCCCTACCTTGCCAAAGTTCTTGACCAGGATGCCGAAGTCGAACAGGCTAACCTCTCCATCACCATCGATATCCCCGAAGAAGATGTCGAAGAAGCTCAGCACCCGGACGCTTCCGTCCCCAACCTCTACATCTTTTTGCACCGCGGGCAGCGCGCTGCCGATGCGAAGCACTACGTCGTAGTTGCCGTCCGGCACGTCAAAGTCCGTTTCGAACATGCCGTCGTCGTCTATCTGCACATGTTCCATGCCGGCAACGTTGCCGCCGCGCGTGCGTAATTCCACAATGGCGTCGCGCCTACCCTGAAAGTCCTCCAGGTTCACCTGCGCAACGATGCCGCGGCTGTACAGACAGAAAGCGAGGTCGTCCGGTTTCTCATCACACAGGTCGAGGATGGGCTGTGTGAAGGGAGGAAACTGCGCTGCCGGGCAGCGCTTGATGTCGCGGTGCGCCGACCAGCGAAAGTCCTCCGCGCCCGGTCTGGCGCTCTCCTTGTCTGCCTCCGATATTTGCAGCCAGTAGTGCTGTTCCCTCTCCTGCCTGAAGGGGACGGGTAGCGGTGCGGAGAAGTAGAACACCCGCTGCTGCCTGCAATCCCATCTGCCGGTATAACGTATCACGTCGGGGCGTACGCACGCACGGTAGATGGGCTCTTGCTCGGGACGGCAGGTGCCAGGGATGTTGCGATAGATGGCGATGTAGTATCGCCACTGCTTGCTGAACTGCTCACGGTTCAACAGTACCCCCCACCAGCTGATACGCACGATGGGACCGGTGCGGGTGCAAATCCAGTCGTCCATCGCCACCTTATCCAGGGGGCGTGGGATGTCG
>JANWYZ010000363.1 GCA_025054895.1 bacterium
CGAGTGGGAAGCCAAACCTGTGCCCATTGGCGAAGGCGAAGACCCTTTGCGCGTGGCATTAGAACACCTGCTGATCACCCGCGATACGCCCTTCCCCCAGGGCACACGCCTGCTTCGGGTCAATGTGCAGCACGGACTGGCAGAAGTAGACTTTAGCCGGGAACTGATAGATAATTTCCCTGGCGGCTCCACTACGGAGGCGTGGATTGTCGAAAGCCTGTGCAAAACTCTCGCGCAATTCTCGGATGT
This sequence comes from bacterium, assembly GCA_025054895.1. GTDB lineage: Bacteria > Armatimonadota > HRBIN16 > HRBIN16 > HRBIN16 > HRBIN16. Next base: position 250 of record JANWYZ010000363.1, read on the forward strand.
TGAGAAGGTGCGGATACTGGTGGAGGGCAAGCGGGTGGAAACTATCGGCGAACACATAGACATCGGCGAGCCGATACCCGTGCGTTCATAAGAGACGAGAACATCTCGCATCGATTGGTGGAATTTCTGCATCGAGAATCACGCCTCGCCGAGATGTATCACCTTCGGGCGATGGGATGGAGCGGAAAGAAAGACGCGGCAGCGATGTCTGCTGGCTCTGCGGTTCTTGTCCACAAACATAGACAGAGGGCTTTTCTATGACTCTCTCATACTTAACACGAACACCCCCGAATCCGCTTCGCCGGTGCGGTTGAGGGACAGGGTTAGCCGTGTGAACTCACGCCACTGGGCGCGGGTATGCATATCGGGACGGTGTTGGCTGCCGGGGATGCCTCGTCGATACAGCTCGCTGGCGTGCAAGTGCAGGGGTAGGGCGTCGAAGCCCACGTACTCCACCATGTATCCACATCGCTCCGCCAGAGCCTTCATTCCCTGCACGGAGGGTATGCTTAAATGGCGCGGAGCGTCCAGCTGGAACCAGTCGACGCCATACCGCTTCCAGTGATATGACCCCGCCAGAGGCAGACGCACCAGCACCTTGCCGCCGGGCTTCAATAAACGCCTTGCTAGCGCGAGCTCGCCTTCAGGGTCAGGCACATGTTCCAGTACGTGGTGGTACATCAAAGCGTCGTAGGGAGGTGGTTGCGCTTCTATATGCTCCCGAAGCGTGCGCCGATAGACGGGAACCTTGCCGCCAACGGGCTGGTCGGAGGGGCGGTAGGGGTCGATGCCCTCCACGTTGTTGAATCCCACCCGGTGCATGATGAGCAACAGCAACCCACTGCCACAACCCACATCCAGCACACGAGCGTCGGGCGAGAGGTTCATCAGACGGATACTGCGCACACGCGGATCCTGCTGGGGATGCACCATCAACACCAATCTGCCCATCACTCCTCTACCCGTGGCTACCGTACGGTCTCGCCAGACGCGGATAACGCCCAGCAGACCCCGATAGTAGCGCTCGGGCAGGGCATTGTAGGCGTCGTATTCAGGAGGATAGTAACGCGGCAGGTCCTCGGGCGGCTGGACGATTTGCAGGGAGCCACAAGAGGCGCACTCTGCATACTCGAACTCGCCTTCCATGCCAAATAGCCGCTCCCGCGCAACGATTGTACGCAGAGCCTGAGTTGAATGACACCAGAGGCATCGGTAGGTCATCTTCAGCACCACGGTGAGGTTAACAGTCCCTGCCAGAGATGAATCCCGTATCCACTGCGCAAGCAAAACCGCTGAGGATGCGGAGAATCTCGTTCGCTTGCTACAGGCAGATGCTTCACTGCGTTCAGCATGACAGGAAAACGCACAAAATGTTATTCTGAGCGAAGCGAAGAACCTCGCAGATGCTTGCCTTCGGCTCAGCATGACAACACCGGAGGGTTGCGCTCC
>JANWYZ010000364.1 GCA_025054895.1 bacterium
CCGGATATTCGCCCTTACCGTTCCCGCACGGTCATGGCGTGCAGTCACCTGCACCTCGCCGCCGCTGTTGGCGCGTACTACCCACTCTACCTTCAAGCGGTCGTCGGTCGGGTCGGCAACCCAGCCGGTGGGAGCAGATGACTTGTAGGCGCGACCTTCCAGTTGCCCCAGTTCCTCGCGAGGCTTGCCTGTCTCCAGTGTCGCACCTTCGGGCAGCTCAATCTCGCAGACTACACCGCGCGTGACCTTGTTCTCGAGGGCAGTTTTGGTAACGTAAGTTGGTAGCCAGCCGGTGTTATGTACCACCAGGCGGATACGATATGCGCCATCGCCCAGTGGAGTAGCGCTGGCTTCCAAAATCTCCAGGTGCGGCGAAATCAGCCCCTGCCAGACTACCCAGTCTGCCAGTGGTGCGATCTCCTTTTCCAGAAACTGTGGTGGCGGGTTGAGGAAGGCGTACTGTGCGTTCCAACCGCCTATCTCCACCTCGCCCAGCTGTGGGTGCTGGAACTTATACCAGTCCACGTACCCCTTGCCTTCCAGCGCCTCATCGCTCCACTTGAGCATCTTCAGGTCGTCCTCAAAGGGGTGCTCTCGGTACCAGTCGATGTACTTATAGTCGGTAATGCCCGCCTGACGCTGAGGACTCCATATCTCCACTGTCCATGCGAACACCCCCAGATGCTCGTACATCCAGTCGTCAAACACGCCCGTGATGACTTCGTTGGGGTGATAGCGGAAGTCATGGTAAACGGAGATGTTTGGGTAACCAGTTAACTCGGTGCCTTTCTGCCCGATTTTCTGGTATGTCCACAGGTCTTCGGCGGGGAACTTCTCGTCGGGTTTGTCGCTGAAAGGACGCAGCAACAGTCCGCCATACGTGTGGAAGGTCACTGCGCCGGTGATATTCGGGTGTGAAGCGATGAACTGCGCGACGGCGCGCACTTCTGGTTCAGAAGTGGGGAAGGGTCCCGCTCCGCGCTGCTTGTTCTCCTGTCGCCAGTTAGCGGGAAAGTTGCGATTGAGGTCTAACCCCTCCTTTTTACGCTGTAAAGGTATCAGCACACCGTCGTAGTTATCGATGATACCCTCGGGGAGTAATCGATAATACTGTCCACCCGTTTCGGTGGGTTCACGCCGCACCATCAGGCGCGGTTCATCCGGCGAAATCTTCCATGAACCGTTGGGGTCGGGGATACGCATGGTGAGCATACGTCCGTCGCCGTCTACGTCTTCTTGCCTCAAGCCCTCGATAGGGTCCTCATTGTAGGGGTAAGGACGTGTGCTGGAGCGAATAATCTTCGGCTTGTCGGCAAGCGCCCATTCCGCGCCGTCGGGATTCACACGTGGGCACAGGTAGAAAGCGCGAGTATCCAGCGCACGGGTCACTTCGGCGTCCCGACCGTACTGTGTACACAATTTGTTCAACAAATAAAGCACCGCGCTGGAGGCGGATACCTCTGTTGCGTGGATGTTGCCATCCGCCCAGAAAGCTGGCTTGTCCGTATCTGCGCCGGTCTCGAAGCGGGTTACGGTTACGATCCAAATATCGCGCCCTTCGTAGCTCTTGCCCGCGCTCTCCACACGCACAAGGTGAGAATACTCTTCCGCGTATGCGTGTAGAATACGTGTGAGGTCTTCGTAGCGATAGTATCGGTCAAAA
>JANWYZ010000365.1 GCA_025054895.1 bacterium
TATCTGAAGTGGTCGGCTCTCCAGCCCCTGCGACTCCGCCCAGTGCAGATGCCCCCGAAGTAGTGGCGGAGGTATGTTTTGAGCCAGATGGTTACATGAATTTCCGCATAACGTCTCCAAGCCTATCAGAGCGTATCACCATTGACCCAGTCCGGCTGCAGGAATGGAAAAACATGTATGGAGACTCCGTCGAGATACGCTCGGTAGTAGAGGCTATCCGCGCCGTGAACGAGAGGGCGACTGCTACTACTATCATCACCCACGCCCTATGTAAGCGTCAGCAGGCTTATCTGCGCACTGACAATCCCGCCTGCCTGCGTCCACTCTCGCAGGCGGAACTGGCGAGGGAACTGGGTTACCATCGCTCGGTGATATCACGTGTTGTGCGTGGTAGCGCGCTACACACTCCTCATCGTCGGGTGGCGCTGTCGGAGCTGACGCCACGCCTTCAGCAGGTGATGCGCCTCTTACTCCAGGCGCATCCCGAGTGGAGCAACGCACAGGTTGCCTCGTTCCTGCTGTATCAACATGGCTTAAACATCTCAGTGCGCGCACTGGCGTATCACCGAAGGCGGATTCTGCAGGAGGCTGCGGATGCTGGAACTACGTGAGGTGAGTAAGTCGTTTGGGGGTCTGCGGGCAGTAGACAGAGTGTCCGCCGTTTTCCAGCCAGGGCGCATCACGGCGTTGATAGGTCCCAACGGCGCGGGCAAGACTACTCTCTTCCACTTGATTGGCGGGGTGCTACAACCCGATGAGGGAGACATCCTGTACAACGGCAAGCGATTGAACGGTTTGCCTCCCTGGAAGGTGGCGAGGTTGGGTATTGGCAGGCTGTTTCAGGATGTCAGGGTGTTTCGCAAACTGAGCGCGCTCGAAAACGCATTGACTGCCTTCCCCAACCAGCTGGGAGAAAGCCCTCTCTGGAGCATCTTACAGCGCCCCAAGGTAGTCAGACAGGAGGTGGCGGCGACAGAGCGGGCCAGGCGGCTTCTGGCGTTCGTGGGGCTGCTGGAAATGGCGGACGATCCCGCCGAAAGCCTTTCGTACGGTCAGCAGAAACTGCTGGCTATTGCCCGCCTGCTGGCAGCAGGCTCTGAAGTGCTGCTGTTGGACGAACCTACCGCTGGAGTGAACCCCGAAATGGCGAAGTCTATCCTGAATATATTGAGGCAGCTGGCGAAGGAAGGCAAGACGAACGTGGTTATTGAGCATGATATGGGTGTGGTGATGGAGATTGCCGACTGGGTATACTTTATGGACGACGGGCAGATTGTGGCTCAGGGAACGCCAGAAGAGGTGCTGGGAGATGCCACTGTACGAGCCGCTTATCTGGGACTGTGAGCGAGAAACAGCACATGATGTGCGCAAAAACGCACATTTTGCCCCGTTGCAGCGTAGAGGAGGGGTATAATCTGTTGCAGCATTTAATTAGTTTGGTGAAAAAGTGTAAAATGCGTGGGCAGTAAACCCATGAGGTCACGATGGTAGAAACTCTAGTGAGAGAAACACAGCTACCAGAACAAGAGGCGCAGGCGGAGACCGTGCTCCAGCTATATGACATTCGCGCAGGGTATGGCAAGAAGGAAATCTTGCGAGGGGTGTCGCTCACGGTAAAGCGGGGCGATATCGTTGCCATAATAGGTACTAATGGAGC
>JANWYZ010000366.1 GCA_025054895.1 bacterium
GCTTCCGTGAGCATGGAGGCAGACGCCTGGCTAATCGAGCAACCCCGTCCATCGAAGCGCGCTTCCACAATCCGGTCGTTATCCGTTTTCAGGTAGAGAGTCAGTTCATCGCCGCACAAGGGGTTCATCCCCTCCGCGGTCAGGTTGGCATCGGGCAGCGCACCTTTGTAACGCGGATGATGGTAGTGCTCCAGAATAATCTCGCGATACAGTTCATCGTCCACCATACTTGCCAAATACCTTCCTTACCTCACGCAACGCTTTCCAGAAGGCGCGAACCTCCTCTATCGTATTATACAGGTAAAAGCTAGCGCGCGCGGTTGCGGTTACATCCAGTCGGCGCATGATGAGCTGGCAACAATGGTGCCCTGCCCGGATGGCGATACCGTATTTATCCAGAATCTGCGCCACGTCGTGCGGATGCACGTGCTTGAAGTTGAACGATACCAATCCACAACGTCGCTTCGGGTCGCGCGGACCATAGATGACGATGTCCTCCTCGTCTTCCAGCAGGTGCAGCAATTCGGCGGTGAGCTGTTGTTCGTGTTGCTGGATGGCTTGTATGCCGACCTGCTGTAGATAGTCCACCGCCGCGCCAAAGGCGACGCCGTCGGCGATATTAGGCGTTCCCGCCTCAAACTTGGTGGGGATATCTGCCCAGGTGCTGTACTCGTGTGTGACGCGCCGGATCATGCTGCCGCCACCCATGAACGGCTCCATCTGCTCCAGCAGCTCGCGCCGCGCATACAGCGCGCCGATCCCGGTAGGAGCAAGCATCTTGTGACCAGAGAAAGCATAGAAGTCGCAGCCGATTTGCGTTACGTCTACAGGTTTGTGCGGCGCGGCTTGAGCGCCGTCGATGAGCACTTTCGCGCCCGCCTCTTGCGCCTCGCGCGTGAGCTCCTCGACGGGATTTATTGTGCCCAGCACGTTGGAAACGTGTGTGATGGCGACCAGTTTTGGCTCTCTGCGCAGCGCTTCTTCAAAAGCCTCTGTGTCTAGCTCGCCTTCCGGAGTAAAGGGCACATAGTGCAGTTGGGCGCCCGTCAGGCGGGCAATCAGCTGCCAGGGTACGATATTAGAGTGGTGTTCCATCTCGGAGAGCACAATCTGGTCGCCCGGCTTGAGGTTTGCCAGCCCCCAGGCGTATGCGACGAGGTTAATCGCCTCGGTGGTATTGCGGGTGAAAACAACGCATTCCGGCTCCGCGCCGATAAAGCGGGCAACCTTCGCGCGGGCGGCTTCGTACGCTACGGTGGCTTCTTCAGCCAGCGTGTGCAGCCCGCGGTGTACATTGGCGTTGGTGTACTCGTAATAATGCACCAGTGCGTCGATAACCTGCCGCGGCTTCTGAGAGGTGGCGGCGTTGTCAAGATATATCAGCGAATGTCCGTTGATGCGCCGTTGCAGGATAGGGAAATCGGCGCGAATAGCTTCCACATTGTATGTAGTCTCTACCTGTAGAGAGGTCATTGCTCACCCCCCCCTTCGGGTTGTTCCGTGAAGACGTTTCTGCTGTCACCCTGAGCGAGGCGAAGGGTCTCAGATGCTTCGCTTGCGCTCAGCATGACACTATTGGAGG
>JANWYZ010000367.1 GCA_025054895.1 bacterium
GCTTCGCGCTGGGTTTGACTGCTCTGTTGCACGCTACGGATGGCGCGGTCCAGGCTGTCCATCGCTTGCGCCGCCTCGCCTGCCTGCTGGGCAAGCTGCTCACTGCCACGAGCTACATCACTGGACGCTTGTGTGGATTGCTGGGCTGCCGTTCCCATCTGATGGGCGGAAGCAAGCAACTGGTTTGCTTCGGTACGCAACTGTCCCACTATCCGACGCAGGCTTCGAGCCATCTCCGCAAAGGATGTGCCCAGCATATCCTGTTCTGACTGCAACGGAATCTGTACCGTCAGGTCGCCCCGCGCAATATGCTGGCTCGCGTCGGCAAGCTGGCGCATGTACTGTAACACGCCTGCCAGCGACCGACTAATCTGGTTCATCTCTTCCTTACTATCCGTCGTAGCGATGTCTACTTGCAGGTTCCCGACAGATAGTTTTTGAGAAATCTGCGCTATCTGATGCACTCTACGTCGGACGGAGAGATAAAATCCACCGTAAAGCCAGGCGGCAACCAGAAACGGAACAAGCGCCGCAGACAGCATCATGTTGCGCTTGAAGGTCAGCCGGCGAATTCGCGCATCCATCAGCCGGTCAAAAGCCCGGCTCATCTGCCCTATCAACACAAATTGGCTGTCGATGGCTTGTGTGGCTGTGTCAAAATACTGTTGTGCGGTCAGTCCAGCAAGATCGCCATTGATCAGCCTGGTATTCAGCATGTTGATGAAGGCGTCCACCTTCGCACAGGATTCCTTGAATGTGCCCTCTATTTGAGAACGCATCGCCCGATTAACTTGAAACACTTTTTCTATGCCAGGAACCACTTCTTCCTGGTTGTGATGATATATGAGCGACGAGAGGGCAATCAGTTTATCGCGTGTTTTCGAAGTATCCCCGGCTGCGATAGCAGCTGTACCCACTGCTCGCGCCCGCCCCAGATGTTCGGTCGTTGCTGGCAGCACCAGAGCGAAAGCATACATCGCGTAGTAACTCTCCTGCTCAGGGTCGAGGGTCATCTGAGATGCGTCCGCAATGGTCTGTTGCAAGCCCAGAAGGCGTTCAATCAGCGCGGTGTGCTGTTCGAAGCTTTGTTGAGGCGACAGCTGCAACAGGTTGCTACGTAGTGCTTGCCAATCCTGCTTCCAGCGCTGCCACTCATCGTGTACGCCATAACGCTTACCGTACTGCTTGTTCATCCTGTCGACGGCTTGAATGTCCTCAGCAATTGCCTGCTGCTTCTGCTGCACATCGTCCTGAAAAGAGCGATTACCAGCCAGCATTGCAGAAGATGCACCTCTGTGCTGCTGCACGTGTTGCAGCAGGGCAAAGGTCGGCTGCAGGAAAGCGTTGCCCGCTTTTTCGTTGGCGGCGACAGCAATGTCCTCGCCTATTGTGCTGAAGAGACTGTATGAGAACACGACGACCGG
>JANWYZ010000368.1 GCA_025054895.1 bacterium
TGCCTGAAAACCGCGATTGGATTGAAGCGGAGTTTTTGCGATAGAAAGCAACAAAGGACGCGATGGATATTTCGTTGATTATCGGAGCAATAGTTGGAGCAGCAAGCGCAGCAGTCACTTACTACCTCTTCCATCGCTGGGAGACGTTCCGCGAGCACACGCGCGAGGAGTCGCGTCGCCGCGATGTTTTACACCGTCTGGTGGTGGAAGCGTTAGATAACGCCGCCTGGAACGCCTATATCGAATCCATTATCGACGGCTGGCTGAAAGCGCACGAGGCGAGCATACTTACCCCACGAGAGGTTCAAGACGCCCTGTATCGCTGGATTGCGGAACCGTATTCCTTGCGCGCCCATCGTGACGCCCTGCAACAGTACACTGCCTTACCCATCCGCGACGAGAAGGAGCAGGAGCTGTACGTGGCGATTACCGGCGTGTACAACGAGCTGACTCTGAATACGGTCACCCTGCGCATGTTGCGCCTGTTTCAGGAACTGGAGGGAACGGACACCCCTTGCATTACTCCCGAGCACTTGCTGTTGCTGCTACAACGGGTAGCACAGGATTTCAAAGCCAACGGCGAACGCTTCTACGCGCTGGCGGTGCGACTGGCGGAGCGATACCCCTTCCTCGCCGAAACGCACGCCCGCAAAATGCGCTTGTTGCTGGAGCAATTGGAGAACTACCAGAAGCAATCAGAAGCCAACACGGGCGGGGCTTAGCGACTGGTAAATCAAACAGTCTGTTTACTACAGGGGGCTTTCTGATGCGGATAGGGATCGTGGACCTGGACACCTCGCACCCGCCCAGCTGGATTCCGATAGAACGGGAGCTGGGACACGAAATCGTGGGCGTGTGGGACGGCGGCTCCGTGCATCCGCCCGGATACGCCGAGCGGTTTGCCACAGAGCAGGGGGTTCCTCGAGTGTACCGCTCGCTGGAGGAGATGGCAGGAGATGTAGACTGCGCCATCATTCATGGTTGCGACTGGGATACGCACATCGCCAGGGCGCGCCCCTTTGTGCAAGCGGGCAAAGCGGTTCTGATAGACAAACCGCTTGCAGGCAAGCTGCGCGATTTACAGCAAATCGTACAATGGGCACACCAGGGCGCACGCATCACCGGCGGCTCGTCTCTGCGTTTTTGCTATGAGACGCAGCGCTGGCTGGCATTATCCACAGAGGAGCGCGGCGCGCCGGATACGGTGATTTGCGGTTGCGCAGTAGACGAGTTCAACTATGGCATCCATGCCTACGCCATGCTGGCAGGGATCATGGGAGGCGGGGCGCACAACGTGCAGCATCTTGGCAAAGGCGTGCAGCGGCGCGTGGCGATACGCTGGATGGATGGTCGCGTGGGCATTGTGGTTATCGGCGCGACGGAGAAATGGATGCCTTTC
>JANWYZ010000369.1 GCA_025054895.1 bacterium
AACGCTCAGCATGACAGAATATGCTTCGCCTGCGGCTCAGCATGACAGCAAAAAGCAGGAGACGTTTCGCTGGCGATCAGCAGGACAGAAGTGCGCGCCTCAGCCAGCGCGCTGGAATCGATACCGCAACACCACAACTTAACAGAGTACTAAATGCTCATCTTCTTAAAGATTCGTTCCGGTATGGAGCGGATGACCAGCATCACCAGCCCCCACACTGCTGGAACATAAGCGACATCTTTGCCCTTCAATACCGCTTGTACACTTTCCTTCGCCACACGCTGAGGGGAGGCAAGGAAGGGCAGTTTGTCTCTACCCCACGTCATGCGCGTGTCGATGAAGCCGGGCTTGATAGTGGTTACCTGCACGCCACGTTTGCTGAGGCGGTTACGCAACCCCTGTAAGAACAGGGAGAAACCGCCTTTCGCCGCGCCGTACGGGTAGTTTTGCCCGCGACCCCGGTCGCCCGCCACGGAGCTGACGCCCGCGATGAATCCTCTACCCTGTTCCTCAAAGTAGCAGGCAGCCAGGGTCAGCAACGACGCCGCGCCCGTGAGGTTGACTTCGATGAGCCGTCGCACCGCTTGCGGCTGGCGGAACGCCTCCTCCAGCCCCTCCATCGTGCCCGCCACCCATACCACGCCGTCAACGCCCCCCAAGCTGCGAACCACCTCCTGCCAGAACGCCTCGTGCTCCTCGATTGCTGCGGCGTCAAAGCGCCCTGTGTGCACCGTTGCCCCGAAGCGCACGCGCACATCGCAGGCGACGCGCTCCAATTCTTCTGTATCCCGCGCGGCGAGGAACAGCGTATCCCCCCGATGGGCGAACCCGTGCGCCATGTATCGCGCCAGCGGAGAGGTTGCTCCCACAATCAGCACTCGTCTCATTTGAGCACCTCCATCAGACGCAGCCGCCGCGCCAGGTCGGATTGCAGCAGACCTTGCGGGTCTATCTGCGCCTTCACTGCCTGCCAGCGGGGCAGCTGGGGATACGTGGCGTGAAAGGTCTCCGCCGACATGCGCGCATCCTTTGCCAGATAGAGTCTGCCGCCCGCGTCTACCACGATTTTGTCTAGCTCCTCCAGCATCTCGAACAGTCCATTGCGCACGGGGAAATCCAACGCAATCGTGTATCCCGGCATAGGGAAGGAGAGATAACCGCCGCTGCCCTCGCCCATGCGCTTGAGCACAGAGAGGAAGGGATACTGCCTGCGCTGCTGAGCGATGCGCAGGATGCGCTCCAGGTGGCGCACACCGTCTTCATAAGGTAGCACACACTGCCACTGCACGAAACCACACTTGCCGTAGGCGCGGTTCCATTCCAGGATGCTGTCCAGCGGGTAGAAGTAGGTGTTGTAGTCCACCAGCACGCCCTC
>JANWYZ010000036.1 GCA_025054895.1 bacterium
AATATTGCCTACAATCGCCGCCTCCGGAGCGTTTGAGGCAGGCACTAGCATGCGTTTGACACCTTGCTGGCGGGCGTGGATGGCTGTGGGCAGGACTCCAGTAACCGGTCGCACCGTACCGTCCAGAGACAGTTCGCCCAGAATGAAGGTCTCCCCCAGCCACTCTGCATCTACCTGCCCTGCCGCTGCCAGAATACCGATGGCGATGGGCAGGTCCAGGGCGGGACCTTCCTTACGCAGATCGGCAGGAGCTAAGTTGATGGTGATACGGCGCATGGGCCAGTGAAGTCCCGAGTTGCGGATAGCCAGACGCACCCGGTCAATAGCTTCCTGCACAGCACGGTCGGGTAAACCAACGAGAGTAAAACCAGGCACTCCGCCCGGTTGCATATCTACTTCCACTTCGATGGTATGAGGTTCAATCCCGTGTACAGTACCAGAGAGTACACGAATCAGCAATGGGAGCCTCCTTCAGTCCTCATCGTTCATACACGTTGCATCAGTCGCTCCATCCACTCCATCAGCGCCCTCCGTGTGGCAGGCGCCAGTCGGGTGAATTCCAGCCCAACCCGGTACACCGCAGGCACTCTATCGGCAAATACCCCAGCGCGCACCACTCGCGCCTGTCCCATCAGAACAAGGTTCGCTTTGGAAAGCGTCATCTGGAAGGAGGCTTCCTCGCCAACGGGGGGCGCCTGGGGTAACAGCACTGAGAAGCCGCTATAACTGAGGTCGTACAGCTCACCCGTAAGAGTAAGCGGAGCAGCCTCACGCTCGCCCCGTAACGAGAACACCAGCCCAACCTGCCCCTCCTCCACCACGCGCTGATGCTTACGTCGCTGTAGACGGCGGATAGAAACCGGCTTGCGCAAATACAACGCCGGTCTGGGTACCGTAGCCAGTTCGATGCGCGAACGAAACTGATATACGCCGTCTCCACGGGTAAATTGCACTATCGCCACACCCTGCGACAACATCTCCGTATCTACTATCGCCAGAGGCGGTTCAATCTCCAACGTGCGGTCGTCCTGTGCAATGACACGCGGTGTATAGGTGTACGAGCGGTCGCCTCGCCGGATGTCCACCATCACTTTCTCCCCGTTTTGCAACAGCATGTGCGGTACCGTTGCAGAAACGGGAGCGCTGATTTCTCTCCAGACGAGCTCGGTAAACGCCTCAAGGTCGAACGGTTTTTGCAGTACGGCGTTTGCACCCAGACGCACTGCTTCCTCGTGTAGTTCGACGTCATCGAAGGCGGTCATGAGGATACAGGGGAGCTGGGGATAATCTCGCCGAATTTCGCGAAGCACTTGCACGCCGTTCTTGCGTGGCAACCGAACATCCAGCACAGCCACATCTATCGGTTGCGAGCAGATGATTTCCAGCGCCTGCACGCCATCGTGCGCAATCACACACTGCAAGCGACTTTGCTGTAGCCTCGCAGCCAGTACCTTGCACAGGTTCACTTCGTCGTCTGCTATGAGCACTGTGGGCGCAGACACGTTGTCCCTCCCCTTTCAGCATCCATCCGCGCAATGTAATAAGATACAGTTCACGCACTTTTAACAGGTTTCCTGCGAACTGTATGCACTTGCATATAGCTGCAAGTTCCGTACCACTCAGCGCGTTTTTTGCTGGTATCGTGCAAAAAATCTTAAATATTTTGCGCTGTCGCGGTCATGCTTTGGGGCAGCAGGTCAGGAGTCAGCATCTCGGCGTTTCTCTCGGCAAGTACCACCGCCCGTTCGATAACGTTTTCCAGCTCGCGCACGTTGCCTGGCCATTCGTATCTCATGAGCAGGTCCATCGCTTCAGGGGCAACAGATTTCACTTGTTTGCCGTTTTCACCGCTATACCGCTTCAGGAAGTGTTCTACCAGCAGAGGGATATCCTCCCTCCGCTCGCGTAAGGGGGGCAAGTATATCTCGATGACGTGCAGGCGATAGTACAGGTCTGCACGGAAGCTCTTTTCTTCGACCATCTTCTGCAGATCCTTGTTGGTTGCAGCGATGAGGCGCACATCTACTTTGATGCTTTTAGTACCTCCCAGCCGCTCGAACTCCTGTTCCTGCAGCACCCGCAGCAGCTTCACCTGGATAGCCGGAGTAATCTCCGCGATTTCATCGAGGAACAAAGTGCCCTTGTGTGCCAGCTCAAAGCGTCCCGGCTTTTGCGTAGTCGCGCCGGTGAAAGCGTTCTTTTCATGTCCGAACAGCTCGCTTTCGAGCAGAGTCTCAGGCAACGCTGCGCAGGATACTGCTATGAATGGCCCTTTCGCTCTGTTGCTGCTGCGGTGAATGGCTTTTGCTACCAGCTCCTTGCCGGTTCCGCTCTCGCCGCGAATTAACACGGTGGCATTGCTGGCGGCTACTTTCTGGATCATCTCGTACACTTTCTGCATCGCTGCGCTATTGCCCACGATACCACGCAGGTCCAAACCGCCACTCGTTGACGGATCCAGCTGAGTTATCTCTTCCCTCTGACGATACTGTTCCGCCGCTTTATCTACTCGCGCCTTCAGTTCGTCCAGGTCTATCGGTTTCTCAAGGTAATCTATCGCACCGTCTTTCATCGCCTGTACCGCCGTGCGAACAGTAGGGTGCGCGGTAATCATAATAGCCATCGCGTTCGGATGCATCTCCCGTATCTGCTGCAACAATTCCACACCGTTTATCGTACCGGGCAGAATCAGGTCGATAATCAACAGGTGAATGGGGTGCTGCGAGGCGATTTCTAACGCACGCCGACCGTGTTCAGCGGTGAGCACATGATAATATTTGGAGAAATGCGCCTCCAGCGCTCGACGGTGACCAGCCTGATCATCGACGATGAGCAATGTCAACGGTGCAGGTTTCTCTGGTGCTTTTGCCATGGCAGTCATTCCTCCTTAATAAGTGCCTGTGTAGTGACTCAAACGTCTGGTATAGCGGCACGCAGGTTGTCGCCATCGCCCAGATCGATACGTCGGACGCGGCGCACTGGATGAACAGGCAAAATCATACGCATCTCCGTTCCAACGCCCACCTGGCTCTGCACACTGATAGTACCGCTATGGCTTTCCACAATCTTCTGCACATTTGCCAGTCCCAGTCCGGAGCCTTTTGCTTTGGTGGTATAGAAGGGTGTGAAGATTCGGTCAATGTCTTCGGGCGGTATGCCGGTACCTGTGTCCTTCACAGTGATGCTCACTGCATCTGCCGGCGCAGGTTCTGCGATGATGGAGAGCGTCCCCCCCTCCGGCATAGCTTGCACTGCGTTAATGATAAGGTTGCGCAGGGCTTCTTTCAGCTGGGTGGGGTCTGCCTTGATCGTAAAGGGCACGGAAACGTCCACCTCTGTGTGAATCCCCTGCTCCTCGATGTACGACCGCATAAACTGCACGGTGTTGTGGATTATCTCCGCGAGGTTTACATCCTGAAATACCGGCTCCACAGGGCGGGCGAAGCGCAGGAACTCGGTGGCTTTGGTATTCAGCACGTCTACCTCGTTAATGATGATGTTCAGGAACTCGCACAGTTCGGTATTGCCAGCATATTCGCTGCGCAGGTGCTGGGCAGAGGCGCGTATAGAACTGAGCGGGTTGCGTAACTCATGAGCGATAGTGGAAGCGAGTTGCCCCACTGCCGCCAGCTGTCCAATGCGTTGCACCTCCATTTCCATGCGCACCTCGCGGGTGATGTCTTCAAAAATGAACACTACCCCCTGCACAAAGCCGTTTGGCGCGCGCAGCGGCGAACTCTCAAAGTTGAAATACATCTCTCCGCGTTGATAGGGATGCAACGCACACTTGAAGCGTGAGTGTCGCTCCCCGGTTTGGAACGGGAGGCGAATCATCTCCATAAGCATCTTTTTCTCTTCTTCCGGAAGGAAAAATTGCGCCAACAGGTCCTGCAGCTTGTATCCTAACGCCCTCTCATGAGGGACGGTGGTGATACGTTCGGCAGCGTTGTTCCAGGTCAACACTATTTCATCTCTGTCGATGCTCATAACGCCTACGCCGATACTGCTGAGCAGATTGCGCGTGTACTCCCACAGGTTGTGCAGTTCGCTGTAGCGTCGGTCAAGGTCGTGGTACAGGCGGGCGTTCTCGATAGCCATACCCACCTGGTTGATGAAAGTGGTCAGCAGCTGGATGTTCGCCTGGTCGATGGGACGCCCCGAGGGTTTGTTGTCGGCAACCACTACGCCGATGACGCGATTGCGTACCAGGATGGGCGCGACCAAGAACGCATTCGTGCCCAGCATCCTGCCAAAACCCCGCGCCGGTTGGGGAGACATCTGGGCGTTTTCGATAAGAATCAGCTCTTTGCGCTTCACCGCCATCCCGATAACGCCGTCTGCAATACGCACAGGGGTACTTCCCAATGTTTCGGGACGGTAACCGCGCACCGCGTGAGGCGTAACCAGCTTGCCTGTCTCGTCCAGCAGGAAGATGGCGCACCGGTCGAACCGTACGGTCTCCACGATGCCTTCCGCTGTCTGCTGCAGGATATGTTCCAGGTCTAACGTAGAGTTTACCGCCGCGCTCAGGTCGGAAAGCACCGACAATTCGTTTACCCGATACTTGAGGTCACGGTAGAGCTGAGCGTGCTTGATGGCGAAAGCCGCTTGCATGGCGAACACACAGAAGAGGCGCATGTCCTGTTCGGTAAAGATGGGGGCAGGCTTGCGTCGATGGATGTTGAGTACCCCGATTACCCCGCCGTGATTGTCGCGCAAGGGCACGCAGAGCGAAGCCTCGATGTCGTCGCGATACGGTACATCTTCGCCTGCGAGACGTGGGTCTTTGCGCGGGTCGGTAATCAACATCGCCTGCCCACTGGCGGCGACCCTGCCTGCAATGCCCTGCCCCCATGGCACGCGCGTCTGCTCGATAACAGCTTCCGGCAAACCGTAGCTGGAGCGGATGACCAGTGTTTGCCCATCCTCATCCAAAAGCATGAGAGAACACGCCTGCGCTTCCATCACTTCGGTGGCTCTGTGAGTAATCATGTCCAGCAGAGCCTGCAGGTTGCCGCCCTCCATCGCCTGCCCGATTTCATACAGCGCAGTGACCTCGTGCAATCGCTTGTCGTGATGTTTTTGCGCCTGGTGGAGATATGCTTGTGCTTGCAGCTGCGCGACAGAGGTAGACAACAGCGCAAGCCAGGTGTTCAGTACATCCTGTAGATCCTTCGCCAGCGGCTGTTCCGTAACAACGCTGGCTACATACATAGCCCGGTAGGGGTGTACCTTAAAGGCGTGTAGCCATGCAGAGAATCGATCTATCCCCACGCAGTAAGGCTCCTCGGTTTTGGCTGCCTGTAGCACGGCTTCCATGAGGGTATCGCAGGGGAATTGGTCGTCTGGTATAAACCAGGGCGCGGCGTTCAACAGCACCGCTTGCTGTGCGTCAGCTGCTACCGTCCACAGCGCTACTTGCAGAGCAGCAAAGTGTTGTTGAGCCTCCGTCAGCAAAGCCTCGTTCACCGCATCCGGGGCGTGCGACGAAACATGATGAACCAGCCGCTGGATAAAAGCGTAATGCCTCTCGACAGTATGCAGATGACCACTCATTTTATGATCAGCCTTCTTATCCTGATGGTGATGCACTATGTGGTATCGGTAACGCGAACACAGGTATTTACTATTATAACGCTTGTTTCTCCATCTCTTCAGCAAAAGCCAGATATCGGCTCACTACCTCATCAGTGGCTCCATCCGCCATGATACGCCCTTGATGCAGCCATATCGTCCGTGTGGCTACCTGACGCACTTGATTCATGTCATGTGATACTATTAAAATTGTTCTACCTTCACGCTGAAATTCCTGTATCTTTCGCAAGCATTTGTGCTGGAATGCTTCATCGCCTACTGCCAATACCTCGTCCATCAGGATAATCTCAGGGTCGGTATGCACCGCTATCGCGAAGCCCAGGCGCAGTACCATGCCCGACGAGTAGGCGCGTACCGGCGTGTCGATGAACTCCTCCAGCTCCGCAAAGCGAACGATAGAAGGCAGCCTTTCAGTGATTTGCTGGCGCGTTAGTCCCAGAATAATGCCGTTAAAGTACACGTTTTCCAAACCTGTCAGGTCAGGATGAAATCCCACTCCCAGCTGCAACAAGGGCGCCACACGCCCGTTTACCTGCACCGTGCCCGTACTGGGGCGTATCACCCGGGCGACAATCGCCAGCAGGGTGGACTTGCCGCTGCCGTTGACCCCAATTAAGCCTACCGTTTCACCGTGTTGAATGCTCAGACTCACATCGCTCAGCGCCTGGTGTACCTCGATGCGCCGGCGGTATCGGAACATCGATAGCAGGATGCCTTTCAGCGAGGAGTACGGCTGATGAGATAGACGATAGCTTTTGGAGACGTGTTCCAGCAAAATGGCGATGTCTCTCATGGCTGCTCCGCAAAATCCCACTTGCGTCTGTTGAAAAAGGCGTACCCCAGTATGAAAATGAGCACTGATACCGCACATGCTACCGCCAGCAAGCCCCAGTCCATCGGCAACGAGGCGAAGGTCTGTTTCTGTACTGCGCCTACCTGCTGTACAGTGATAGGCGGCAACAGGATTTTGCGATAGGCGGTCATCAGCATTGCGACAGGATTCAAGTGGTAAACCAGATATATCCAGCGCTGCCATTCGGGCGAGGCAATCTGGGCGTGATACACTTGCTCCGAGAAGTAAATGACCGGCACAAGATAAAACATTAATTGTAGACCGATACTCACAATATATTTGGTGTCCTCATAGAACACGTTGAGGCAGGAGATAATCAGGCTCAATCCGGCAATCAGCAGGGTCTGGAAGAAAACCAGCACGGGCAACAGTATCACACTGGGCAGCAGAGGCGCGTTGACATAACCCAGCAGATACACAAAGAACACCACTAGGGCGAGCGCGAAGTGTATCAGGTTCGCCAGCACCGCCGCGAGAGGTAGTATCTCGCGCGGAAAGTACACCTTTTTTACCAGCTGAATCTGCGCCAGCACCGACTGTGAAGAATCCAGCAAAGCGGTTTGGAAATACATCCAGGGCAGAAACGCCGCCAGCACGTAAGCCGAATAGTTCGGAATCACCATCCCCATCACACGCTTGAAAACAATGGTGAGCACTGCTACCGTGACGAGAGGCACAATTAACGACCAGAAGAAGCCCAGGTACGAGTTCTTGTAGCGCACACGCAGCTCACGCAATACCAGCGTCCAGAGCAGCTCACGGTAACGATACAGCTCGCGCAATTCATCCAGCATAAGCCAGTTCAACCAGTCCGTTCCAGAGGGCTTTTACCAGTGGCAGTTGCTTCCAGAGCCAGGGTGCAGGCGAAGCTAACTCTTCCATCATGTCACTCTCCTCGCTCATTATAACAACAGGCGCTCTGCTCGTCAATTTGCGATTCTGCTTTCGTACTATGCGATGTCACACGCTGGTACACTTTCAGCAGCTTCTCTGTCATTTCGCCGGGTGTCAGCCGCTGTGAACGAAGGGCGTTCTGGCTCATTTGCTGGCGCAGGTCATCGTTTCTCAACAAGCGCGCTACGGCGTGCGCGAACTGCTGTGGCTCGTTGGGCACTAGCAAACCGTTTACGCCGTCATGCACCGACTCGGGCGCGCCCCCTTCGTTTACCACCACGCAGGGTAAACCATGCGCCTGCGCCTCCCAGAGCACCAGTCCCTGTGTTTCCGTCGTAGAAGCGAAAACGAACAGGTCGGCTGCCGCGTACACCGTGCTGATGTGTTCGTGCGGAACCCTGCCCTGCAGGCGGACCGCTTCCGACAGTCTCCTGTGCTGAATCTGTTGTCGCAGAACCTTTTCCGCGTTACCGCCACCTACCAGCCAAAGCAGCACGTCTGGCACATCACGCTGCACTAACGGCAACATCTCCATCAGCAGGTGCACGTTTTTTTCACGAGCCAGTCTGCCCACATACACCAGTATCGGACTATCCGGAGGTAAGCCGTAGCGCGCCCGTGCTTGCTTGCGCTCTATCATTAGCGGGAGGAGCTCTACGCCCGTTGGTATGACCTCGACGGCGGCAAGCTGTACCCCGAATCGCTGTAAGTACTGACTGGCAAAGTACGAGGGGACTATCGTCGCCTGTGCGCGCCGGTAAAACCGCCGAAGATGCCACCATAACAGCGCACGCAGAGCCCGCTGCGGGGCGACAGGCGCGTAATGCAGATAACGGTCATACAGCGTGTGATAGTGCGCTACCACCGGTATTCCATATCGGCTGCCCATCTGCAAGCCAATCATTCCCAGCAGGAAAGGGATTTGTACGTGTATCACATCGACCCGATTCTCACTGAAAAAGCGATGCAACTGCGGTACGGGGCGAGGTTGGGGTAGAGGGTAATCGGGAGCCAGCAACCACGTAAAGGAGGGAAGACGGATCACATCCTCTTCCTGCATCGGAGCGTCGGGATGGCGCGTAGTTACTATCGTAACACGATGCCCTCTCTGCAACAGCTCCTGGCGCAGGGTGCTGACAGACACTGCTACCCCGTTGGTGATAGGCGGATACGACTCAGAGAAGATAGCGATGTGCACCGTACTCTACCGCTTTCGTCGCCGCGCTTCTTGTGCTTGCTGCCTCGCCTCTAAAAAGGCGATAACGTCGGACAATCGGAACCGCCTCTGGTTGCCCGGCGTGCGATAGTGGTTCAGCAGCCCTCGCTCAGTATAGCGGCGCACCGTCGTGGGACATACCCCTAGCAGGCGGGCGGTGTCCTCCAGCGTCAGCGAGGGGTTGAGCAAGCGCTCCACCAGCTCCCGACGACTTTCTTTGAACTGCCGATCGTAGTACTTCTGCGTTACTTCATCATCGCCGAACTCTACTAACAGGCGCACGTGTTTGGGCACGCGCTTCCAGAGTTCCTCAATCGTTTGAGGAGGCGGAACGGGGCGCACACTGCGGGTATATGGAGCGCGTTTTACAGGCTTCGCGCGTGTTACACGGTCCATCGGCTCGGCAACGGTTTCGGAGGACGACATCTCTTCGGAGAGGTGTTCACTGACCATTGCTGCCAGCTCTTGAACGGCAGGCTTCTGCTGCTGCTCCGCCCGTGGGGCGACCGCCTGTGTGGCTTGTTGCTCCGCCTCTGGCTCCGCCCGCTGGTTCTTTTCTTGCTTGAGCTCTTCTACCACAGCGGTCGGCTCAGTGGGAGAAGCAGGTGTAGTGCTGGCGGTGCGGCGAAGGGTGAAGATGTAGTCCGCCGGGTCAGGGACGGATACTTCTATTACTTTCGCCTGCTCCAGCGGGGGCAATGCGTGGGCAGAGCGCGCTTCACGTACGCCTTCCTGTTGTTGTCGAGCCGAAGACGTTATCGTGCTGCTGGTTGCCGGCTCCGATTGCGCCGGTTGCTGTGTCTGCGAAGTGGTCGCCTGAGGCGATTTGGGGCCCTTTTGCGCTTTTTCATCCACATACTGCTGTTCCAGATACTTGAACCAGTCTTCCAGCGTTCTCACGGTGCAATCCCCCTAAAGTATCAGCATAGCGTCTCCGAAACTCAGAAAACGGTAGCCCATCGTTAACGCTTCGCGGTAGGCATCGAGAACTCGTTCCTTACCAGCGAAGGCGCAGGTAAGCAGAAGTGGTGTGGAAGCAGGCATGTGAAAATTGGTCACCAGAGCTTCTACTACCTGAAAGTGGAAACCCGGCATAATAAAGAGCTCAGTGCTGCCGGTGCGAGCTTCTACCCGGCGTTTGCCAACCGCCGCGCTCTCCAGCGCCCGTACGCAGGTGGTTCCTACTGCGACAATGCGTCCTGGTGTACTGTTGATGGCTTCCACAGCTTCTTCCGAGATGGTATACCATTCTGGGTGCAAACGCCCCTGAGCCAGTTGCTCCGGCTCGGGATGACGGAAGGTTGCAATGCCTACGTGAAGGGTTATCGTGACGATGCGCACTCCTATCTCGCGAATACGCTGTAGCAGCTCTGGAGTGAAGTGTAACCCTGCCGTTGGCGCCGCTGCGGAACCGTTGACCGCGGCGTATACTGTCTGGTAGCGGTCTTCGTTTTCCAGCTTGCGCCGAATGTACGGGGGCAGAGGTATCTCACCCAGAGGCTGATAATGCACTGCAAGCGCATCTTCAAAGCGCAACAAGCGCATTCCCTGTGGCAGATGGGCGATAATCTCCGCTTGCAACTGCCCCTCTAGAAGCACCTTGCTGCCTACAGGCAACCGCCTGCCGGGGCGCACCATCGCTTCCCACACGCCCGGCTGTACCTCGCGCAACAGCAACGCCTCTACTTGCGCACCGGTAGTTTTGACCCCGCGCAAACGACGGGCGCTCACGCGCGTGTTGTTTAGCACCAGTGTATCGCCCGTTTGCAGGTATTCTACAATGTGGTGAAAGGTGCGGTGTTCGCGTCGTCCGGTACTGCGGTGCAGCACCAGCAGGCGCGAGCTGTCGCGCGGTTCCACTGGTTGTTGCGCGATGCGTTCCTCCGGCAACTCATAATGGTACTCTTCCAGTAGCCGGGCTGCGTTTTTTAACGTCTGCTCAACCATCCGATCACCCACAGAATCAGCGTTAGCAGGATACTGAGAACGATGCTGGTTCCCAGAAATACGCCTAGCGTGAAGTTGCCCTTGCGCCACACCAGATCGCCAGGTAATATACCGCCTCCTCGCGCGCCTGCAAACCGTTCCACCGCCCATATCAGCGCGCCGAACAGGATAAGCATCGCGCCAAGCAAAATCAACGTTTTACCCAGCGAACCCAGCATGCGCACTCTTCCTCCTGTGTGCAAATTGTACAGGTTTGGGCAGGGATTGTCAACACAAATTGCCCTCCCTTGCATACGTGTTTGGTCCGTCACACTGTCTTAGCCTCGCTCTGGAAAACCTTTCTTTCTACCCTTCTCCAGAGTGTGTTATAATAGTAATACGAACTATTATTAAAAAGGAGGAGATAAATGAACGATAAGGCGAGGTTGATTGCTTCCATTCAAGAGGTGATTCGGGGTGAGCTGTCCAGTGCGGAGACCTATCGCCTGTTGGCAAAGCGTGAGAAGGACGCACGTAAGAAGAAGATATTGGAGCAGTTGGCGCAGGTAGAAGACCGCCATGCGCAAGAGTGGAGCCAGCGGCTGACGGAGTTGGGGGAGCAACCGCCAGAGATTCGCAAGGTAAAGCCGTTATTCGGTTGGCAGGCGTATCTTGCTAGCCCTGAGATGGTGTTGCGGCGCATGGAAGAGCATGAAGACGAAGCGGTGATGCGATACTTGCAGATGCAGCACCTGGGCGACGAGCGCACTATCGAAATCGCGCAGAGGGTTATGCGAGACGAGGAGGAACACGCCCATATCACTCGCGCGCTGTACTCCGCATCGGGAACCGAGCATCCGGTAGAACGTATTCTGCGGCGGGAACACTGGCATGTACGCGGTGGTTCATGGATAGGCGACGCCATCTATGGCGTGAACGACGGATTAGGGGCGGTGTTTGGTATTGTATCGGGCATGGCGGGCTACAGTGCGGGCAGCGCAGCAGGACACCAGACGGTGCTGATTGCCGGTCTGGTGGGCACATTAGCCAGCGCGTTATCGATGGGTTCGGGAGCGTTTCTGGCAGCGAAGTCCGAGCGCGAAGTGTACGAGGCGGAGCTGGCTCGCGAGCGCAAAGAGCTGCACGAGAACCCAGAAGAAGAGATTGAAGAGATGAGCTTGTTCTACCAGCTGAAAGGGTTCTCGGAGGAGGAGGCGGAGGCGATGGCGCGTCGGCTAGCGGAGAAGCCTGACCAGATGCTGCGCATGATGGCGCACGAAGAACTGGGGCTCTCCGAAGCGAGCTTTCCTAACCCCTGGGTATCGCTTCTCTCGTCGATGGTGTCCACCGCTGTCGGTGGATTGATACCGGTGTTGCCTTTCTTCTTCGCTCGAGGCTGGACGGCAGTCTTCTGGTCGGCGATGGTCAGTGTGCTAGCGCACTTCGCGGTAGGCGCCGCCAAGAGCCTGGTCACCACCCGCAAATGGTGGGTGAGTGGGCTGGAGATGACCGCTATCGCCTTCGTGGTCGGTGTGCTGACCTACCTGATCGGCGTGTTGTTCAATGTACATGTGTAAAAGAACACCGCCGGATGTTTTTATCCGGCGGCGTTCGGGTTGCACCGTTAGGCGAAAGGATGAGCAGCTCATCCTTTCGCAGCCCGACGCGAGGCGCGTCCAGGCGCGCCAGCGCGAAAGGTGTTCCTCTCGCGCCCAGTCGGCACATCCGGCTGGTAGTTGTTTTACCAGCAACGTGCCTGACCCCACCCCGCCATGCGAGGTTTCTACTCCCTATATATAGCAAGAATCGTACCAAAAAGGCGGGTTTTTGCAGGATTGTAGTAAAAAAACATTTGAATTTTTGCTATTTTTCCACCATTTGCTCCAGCAAACGGGGCAGCTGCTGTAAAGCATGCGGGATTTTGCTGGCGTCGCGCCCGCCTGCCTGGGCAAATTCGGGTCGCCCGCCTCCACCGCCTCCACTGATCCTTGCCAGCTCGCGCACCAGATTGCCTGCGTGCACACCCTTCGCTACTGCTGGAGATTTCGCCTTCGCCACGAACAGCGCTTTGCCGTCGGTCGCCGCGGCGAGTACCACCACATCTACCGATGCTTTTTGCGCCGCCTGGTCTGCCAGCGAAGCCAGCGTCTGCGCGTCTACGCCATCGGCGCGCCCTGTGACCACCTGTAGTCCTGCTATCTCGGTCGGCTCAAACTGCATCGTGCGAGCCGCTGCGCCGGCGCGCAGTTGCTGTATCTGTCTCTCCAGCTCCTGTCGCTGTGCCTGAAGGCGTTCGATCGCCAGCGGAACGTCGGACACGGCGCACTTCAGGCGCGCCGCCGCTGCTTCCAGCAGCTCTTGCTGCTGGCGCATCACCTGATACACGCCCCAGCCTGTAACCGCTTCGATGCGACGCACGCCTGCCGCCACGCTTCCCTCCGACACTATCTTGAACAGCCCGATTTGCGACGTGCGCTCCAGATGCGTGCCGCCGCACAACTCCAGACTCACCCCCGGCACCTCGATCATCCGCACGGTGTCGCCGTATTTCTCGCCGAACAGCGCCATCGCGCCGCGCGCCCTCGCCTCCGCCAGCGGTACGTCCCAGTGTACAGCAACAGGCTTGTCCTCCAGAATGCGCTCGTTTACCAGACGCTCCACCTCAGCGATTTCCTCGTCGGTCATCGCGCTGGTGTGGGTGAAGTCGAAACGCAGGCGGTCGGGCGCAACCAGCGAACCAGCCTGATGCACATGTAAACCCAGCACCTGACGCAACGCCGCGTGCAACAGGTGGGTAGCGGTATGATTGCGCATGATGTGCCAGCGACGTTGTGCATCGATACGTGCGCTAACCGATGCGTCTACTTCCACACGCCCGCGCGTCACCGCGCCAATGTGCAGATACAGGTCGCCTACTTTCTGGGTATCGCGCACCTCAAACTGGAAGTTTTCTCCCTGTATCCAGCCGGTATCGCCTACCTGTCCGCCCGCCTCGGCATAGAAGGGAGTCTGGTCCAGGAGGATTTCTACCTCTTCGCCCTCGCTGGCGAAAGTAGCGGGTTCTCCCTGCCGGATGATGGCAAGCACCTTTGCCTCAGACTCGTGCTGCCAGTAACCGAGGAACTTCGTGGGGGGAAGCGTTTTCTGCAGTTCGGTGGCGGCATCGCCGGCGATGGCGAACAGCTGCGTGGCGATACCGCTGGCTTCTCTGGCGCGCTGACGTTGCTCCTCCATCGCCCTGCGAAAGCCTGCTACATCCACCTCGATGCCCGCGTCGGCGGCGACCTCTTGCGTGAGCTCCAGTGGGAAGCCGTAGGTGTCATACAGCATAAACGCCTGCTCGCCCGACAGTACCTTGCTCTTCTGCACCTCGGGCGAATCAAGCATCTCCGCCAGGCGTTGCGAGCCGACCTGAATGGTCTGGCGGAAGCGTTCCTCTTCGCTGCGGATGGTGCGCAGCACGTAGTCGCGCCGCTCGCGCAGCTCGGGATACACCTCGCCCAGCGTGTCGATGACCGCTGTCGCCACATCGGCGAGGAAGGGGCGGTCGAAGCCCAGCGCGTTCTGTCCGCGCAGCATCGCCCGCCTCAGGATGCGCCGTATCACGTAGCCGCGCCCTTCGTTAGAGGGCAACACCCCGTCGGCGATGGACATAGTGGTCGCCCGGATATGGTCGGCAATCAAACGGAAAGCGACATCTTCTGCAGCGTCACCACCTCGGTAAGCACGCCCGCTCAGCTCGGCGATACGCGCCATGATAGGTTGAAACACGTCGGTCTCGAACACGCTCGCTTTGCCGGCGAGGATGGCGGCGGTGCGTTCTAACCCCATCCCTGTATCGATGTTCTTGCGAGGCAGAGGAGTAAGCCTGCCGCCGTCGTGTCGCTCGTACTGCATGAACACCAGGTTCCAGATTTCCAGCCAGCGCACATCGTCCCACACGCCGTCAGGGGTAGCAGGCAGGTCGGGGCGAGTGTCGTAGAAGATTTCCGAACAGGGACCGCACGGACCGTTCGGTCCCTCCGAGATGGCGTTGGCGGGCCAGTAGTTGCTCTTCTCGCCGAAGCGGAAGATTTTGCGGTCGGGCACGCCTACCTCGCGGTTCCACACCTCGTACGCCTCATCGTCATCCAGATAGATGGTAATGCGCAGGCGGTCGGGCGAGATATGCAACCACTCGGTAAGGAACTCCCACGCCCACAGGATGGCTTCGCGCTTGAAGTAGTCGCCGAAGCTGAAGTTACCGAGCATCTCGAAGAAAGTGAGATGCGAGTGGTCGCCCACCGACTCGATATCGGTGGTGCGCAGGCACTTTTGCACGGTGGTCACGCGCGGATGGGGCGGTGCCGACAGACCGAGAAAGTAGGGTTTGAACTGCACCATGCCCGCGCTGGTGAACAGCAGCGATGGGTCGTTGGGCACGAGACTATCCGAAGGCAGTCGTTTGTGACCTTTGCTCTCGAAAAACCGTAGATATTTTTCACGTAACTCCTGAGCTAACATAGCACTCTCATTATCGGCAGGATGGAATCCGATTTAAGATGATAGCATATCCCCTACCCCCGAAGCAAGCGAGCACAGCCAGCACGCCAATTCGCAGGCAGATTCCTTGCCGTCATAGTCCACCGTTTGTATGGCAGGTGCAGACATGTGTAGCAGAGCAAGACAAGACGGTAACCCGGCTCGATTTTGACATCCTGCTGCGCGACGTTACACCTGAGTGCGGCGAGTACAGCTTGCGAGAGGTATAGCAGGTATCTTTGCTGAAGTATAAGGAAAGCATTTCATTCCAGGAGTTACTCTGTGTACAGAGCAGCGGTATGGTGTTGGCTTTTTCTGGTGGTGACAATGGCGCGGGCAGACAGCCTGCCTGCCGAGTCGGTCAAGCTGAGAACGCTTGCGAACGGGTTGCGCGTGCTGGTGCGCGAGGCGCACGAAGCGCCGCTGGTAACGATAGACCTCTGGGTACGCGCAGGTTCCTCGCGGGAGACCGCTGAAACCAACGGCGTAGCGCATTTCATGGAGCATTTGCTCTTCCGCGGCACGGCAAAACGCGGCAGGGGCGAGGTGGACCGCGACATCGAGGAGCTGGGCGCAACCCTTAACGCTACGACTTCGCGCGACTGGATGCACCTGTACACCACTGTCGCCAGCCGATACTGGCAGGACGCGCTGGATGTTATCGCCGACGCGGTGCAAAACAGCGCACTGCGCCCCGAGGATGTGGAACGCGAGCAGATGATTATCTTAGACGAGCTGGCGCGCGCTGCTGATGACCCTGTGCGCGACGCCAACCAGCGCCTGGCGGAACTGCTGTTCCAGAGACACCCCTATCGTCTGCCGGTGGCGGCGACGCGCGATTCTATCATCCGCATCCAGCGTGAGCAAGTGGTGGAGTTCTACCGCAAGCACTACGTACCCAACAATGCCTCGCTGGTTATTGTGGGAGATGTGACCGAAGCGGAAGCGTTTGCTGCAGTGGAGAGGCTTTTCGGCAAGTGGCAAAAACGCGATACTACCGAGCCAGAACCTCAGACCGAACCCCCACCCGACTCGCCGCGCCATGCACAGTTCAAAGTGCGCCGGGCATTTCCCGTGCTGGGCATCGGCTTCATGGCGCCTTCGGTGAAAGAAGTGAAGGAGGTATGCGCTTGCGACCTGCTGCTTGCCCTGTTGGGCAGACGAGATGGTCTGTTGACACGCCTGCTGGTTGGACAGGGGGTGGCGACGCGCGTGACAACCGAATTCCTCACCCAGCGTTATCCGGGCATCTTCAGCATCGTTGTGGAACTGCCCGAAGGAGGCAATCCCCAACAGGTGGAGGCTATGGTGGTCGGCGCACTGCAGCAACTGGCGAAAACACCTGTTGCCGAAGCGGATCTGGCGCGCGCCAAGCGGGAGATCGTGGGCGAGTATCTTTTCGGGCTGGAAACTACCGAGGGACAGGCGAGCACGCTGGGCTTCTACGAGATGATAGACACCTACCAGTTCGCCCTCGATTACGAGAAAAACGTGCTGGCGGTCACCCCTGAGGACATTCGCCGTGCGGTCGAGAAGTACCTGAACCCCGACCGACGGGTGGTGGTAACTTTAGTCAAAGAATAATACTGCGGCAGGCGATCCGGGAACGCCCAGAAATCGCAAGGGGTACACCTTCCCCACCTGTCCACGGCAAGGTCAACGCCGCGGGAAGTATTTGCATGGTCGCGACGGAGCGTGATCTTCTAGAGGTTATCCGCACGCATTTGGAGGGACGCGCTCCGTCGCGTCCATTCACCCAACATTTGGCGGGATGCGCTCTGTCGTGTCCACCTCAAGGGTCACGACGGAGCGTGACCCTCACATGTTGTCATGCTGAGCGCAAGCGAAGCATCTGAGACCCTTCGCT
>JANWYZ010000370.1 GCA_025054895.1 bacterium
CAAAGCCCTGTCGCGGTATGATAACCTTCCTGTTCCGTCCATCACCCCCGCCTCCCAGGGGGAGAAGGGAGTAGGGGGATGAGGTGCTGCAACAGCAAGGGGCAGGGGAATGAGGGTATACGCCCTCCCTACGGCAACGGAAACTCTGGCGCGAGCAAGCCCGTTGTGCTGGCAGTCACCGCCTGCGGCTGAAATCGCTTGAAGCTGCTCCTTGCCTGCTAAGCGGAAAACAAGGTAATATCAAAACAGCATGCACACAGGAGCAACTGTGTACAGGTGGTGAGGCAACGTGACCCAAACGGTAGACGCCATCTACGAAAACGGCGTGCTGCGCCCAGTGCAGCCGTTGTCCGGTATCAGGGAGCGTAGTCGGGTGAGAGTGACGATTGAGGTGAGAGACAGTAGCACGCACCCTCTCGCAGACTGTGTAGGTATCCTCCCTGACGGGGAAGCTCAGGAGATGCGCCAGATCATCGAGGAGGAGTTCGAGAAGGTTAACCCAGATGAGTGGCAGTAGGGTTGCCCTCGACACTAATCAGGCGATTGCTGTGCTCAACGACACAGGTGGAGCGGGGCAGTGGATACAATCTTTTGCGCAGGTCTACTTGCCTGTGCCAGTGGTAGCAGAGCTTCTCTTCGGAGCGTTGAACTCTCGCCACCATGCAGACAACCTCCAGCGGGTGGAGCAGCTGGTCAGTCGTTGCCAGGTACTTGAGGTGAAAGCATCCACCGCGAAGGTATACGCGCACATCCGTCTGGACCTGAAACGCAAAGGCAAGCCGATTCCAGAGAACGACCTCTGGATCGCCGCGCTCTGTGTGGAGCACAGTATGCCGCTGGCAACCTCTGATGAACATTTCCGCGTTGTAGAAGGCTTACAGGTGGTAATGCGGTAGTCTGCAACGATTCTCAGCCTTCGCGGATTGGGAACCTGCGCAGGCAGGTTTCTCCACCGCATAGCCCACCATTTCAATGGTGGGCGGAAACAAACGGTGTACCCCCGACTGAAGTCGGGGGCTATGTTGTGGAAAAATCCGCCTTCGCGGATTGGGAACCTGCGCAGGCAGGTTTCTCCACCGCATAGCCCACCATTTCAATGGTGGGCGAAACGCAGGCTCGATTTGTCCCCCGATGGAAATCGGGGGTTAGGACCAGCAAAAAATGGGCTCTTGCGCAGGTCGCCCTGATCGCCCGTTGTCACCCTGATCGCTAGCGAAGGGTCTTAATGCCCCTGGAGGGACGCGCTCTGTCGCAGGTCACCCTGAGCGTTAGCGAAGGGTCTCAATGCCCCTGGAGGGACGCGCTCTGTCGCGTCCACCTGCACGGGGTCACGACGGAGCGTGACCCTCCAGAAGCTGCA
>JANWYZ010000371.1 GCA_025054895.1 bacterium
GGCAAGTGTGTACTTACCATCGGCGTCGAGGTTGATTTGCGCAGAACGTACCACAGTGCCATCCCGCCGTAGCTCCACGTCAACAGGAACCTGCGTCACGTCACCACCGAAGTCGGTGAGGGTTACCGTCCCGCTGATGGAGAACCCCGGCAACAGGATGTTATGTAACGCCGCCACATACACGATGTCCGCATCGTATCGGTCTACAGGGTAAGGTTGGCCGGGCGTCTCAGACTGGGGCCCCTGCAGGGGGATGAAGCCTGTTCCTCCGCCTGGATAAACGTTGCCCTGTCCGCTGGACGAATCGACGCGGTCTGCTTCGATCAGGTTGGCAATCAGGATGGCGTCAATCGATTCCCC
This sequence comes from bacterium, assembly GCA_025054895.1. Lineage (GTDB taxonomy): Bacteria > Armatimonadota > HRBIN16 > HRBIN16 > HRBIN16 > HRBIN16. The sequence goes on from JANWYZ010000371.1 coordinate 361, forward strand.
TTCTTGCAGCCCGAAGTCGGTAAGGTTGTACGCTGTGGCGAACACGTTGTAACCGCCAGTAAACGAGTTCGCGAATTCATACCGCCACGCGCTGAAGGTAGACGAGCCTTTCTTCCGTACAGCCACCATGAATCCCTCAGGCGCGCCTGCCGAACCCACTTCGTACACCACGAAATCTTCGCCGGCGCGGTTTGGTAAACGCTTGCCTTCCCAGTCGACGAGGATGATTTTGCGCACGACGGAGTTCCCCAGCTCCACGAAGCGAGCTGCTCCCGTCGTGCCCGTCATGATGCGTCCAATCGTCTTGTTGGGGTCGAAGCCTGGCTGGTCGTTCAAAAAGGTGGAGCTGAAAAAGTTGAAGCCGCTGATGCTGTTCGGTTGCACCGGCAGAGCGCGCGTGGGACCGTTTGCCACGTCCCACGAATAACCGCCTACAGAAAACACCTGCGCCCATGCCGGCGGCGGCGCAATAAGCAAAAAAGCAACCGCACACACCAGAATCGTGTGCAGGCAGACACTGGCAAAGCGCATTCGAGATACACCCTCCTTCCTGAATAGTCCGCGCACGTCCTGCCGCGATGCGTGTAGTATAATATACCAAACACACCACAATCCGTTCCTCGCCACTGCGGTCGCGGGCGAGTGTCTTTCCGTCTATAATAATATGCACAAAGCGTGCCAAAACCCTGCGTTTTTACGAGGAATTGCAAAAAGAGCAGCAAAAATCTCTAATTGCAGGAAATGATTACAGTATATTGATGTTTTTTGTGAAGCCTTTGTCCCCCTGCGCAAAGCAAAGAATCTCGTTTGCTCTACAGGGAGATGCTTCGCTAACGCTCAGCATGACAAGGTTGGAAGGTCGCGCTCCGTCGCGACCTGAAGATGTTCGTAGCATGGGCGTCTCGCCCATGAACCACGCGCAAGATGCGCGTGCCACTGGAGGGTCGCGCTCCGTCGCGACCAATCCGCCCGGACAGATC
>JANWYZ010000372.1 GCA_025054895.1 bacterium
AAACGAGATGCTTCGCTTACGCTCAGCATAACAGAGAGGCGACGCCGGATGGTCACGCTCCGTTTCCTCTTCTCCGCGTCTATGCTACATGCTATATCCCATCCTTATAGAGTTCTGGGCAGGGATTGCCGTGACTATCATACCAGCCGTAGCGCTCGCGCATCTCCAACATCAGCAGATAGCGTTCCAGCGGCAGCCCCTTGAAGGCGACGTTGGTAGTAGCATAGACATAGCCGCCGCCTGGCATGCCGTGCCGCAGCACGTACTTGCAGTTCTCGATGACCTGCTCCTCCGTGCCTGTCTGCAGCAGGCTACACTGCACCCCGCCCAGCAGGCAGAGCCTGTCGCCCACGAGCGTCTTGACCTTCGCCATGTCCATGTCTTTTGCCTGACTGTCAAGCGAGTGCAGCCCATGCGGCTCTGCCTCCACAATCTGGTCTAAGATGGGCATGATATTGCCATCGGTATGTTTAATCGTGTACAAATCCATCGCACGGTAACCCGCTACCAGCTCCTTCAGATAGGGCGTCACAAACTCGCGGAACATGCGCGGCGAGAGGAAGGGACCATCGTTGAAGGCATAATCAGCGCACAGCGCGAAACCGTCAATACCATACTCCTGGAGCAGGCGTTTGCCCCGCTCCAGCGCCCACTGCACGTTGCGTTTAGCCGTCGCGTGCATCTCATCGGGGCGTTCGAAGAAGGCAGTGGCTACTTCCATCATGTCGCTGCCGGTGGGGATGGCGAAGGTAGCGTCGCCGTGCGCGATGAGCAGATACTTGTCGCCCACCAGGTTGCGGATATGGTGAATGGTCTGCCCCAGCCCCTCATCGTCGGGCGCGTGCACCACCATGATGATGCAGTAGTCCAGCCGTTCCGCCACCTCGATGTATAGCTCGGCGTTCTCGTGTAACATGCGGTCGCGCTCGGTAGCGGTAGCTTGGGCGAATTCCTGCCAGTGATGATACTCTTTGCCCAGCAGCTCCTGCGTCAGCTGAAACTCCAGTTCGAAGGTGGGCACTTTGCTGTTGGGACGTGGAGGCTTACGCTCCAGCGCCCAAATAGCCTGCTGTTTGGGGGTGAGGGTGTCGAACGGCATGTGCAAAAACCTCCTACCGGCTAATACACCGACACGACAAGCACTGGCGGGTCGCGCTCCGTCGCGACCATGATGGCGGACGCAACGGAGTACGTCCCTCCAAATGTGGGCAGGCAACCTCTGGAGGATCGCGCCCCGTCGCGACCGTGATGTAGGTTCTTTGGAGGGTCACGCTCCGTCGTGACCCTGAGGAGGGA
>JANWYZ010000373.1:0-1022 GCA_025054895.1 bacterium
GCACTACGTGATACGCCCCTGGTGGTGGCTGCTGGTGGGTCTGGCGTCGCTGCTGCTCATCCCCGAAGCCATTCCCGCCGCGCTAGGCGGAGATGAGGCGGCGTACCCGATGCTGATGGGCAGGCTACTGCCCGCTGGGGTGCTGGGGATCATGGTGGCGTCGCTACTGGCGGCGTTCATGAGCACGATGGACACGCAGATGAACTGGGCGGCGAGTTACCTGACCAACGACTTCTACCGCGCCTACATCCGCAAGGAGGCTCCCGACCGCCATTACGTGCTGGTAGGCAGGATGACCACTGCGCTTATTCTGGCGTTAGGGGTCGGCATGTCGCTAGTCACAGAGGATATCAGCAAAGCGTGGATGCTGCTGGCGGGGTTGAACGCAGGTATCGGCACGGTATCGGTGCTGCGGTGGCTGTGGTGGCGGGTGAGCGCGTGGAGCGAGCTGGGCGCGATGCTCACTGCCCTGCTGGTCAACACAGTGATTTACGTGCTGGGCTGGCACAAGGTGGCTCCGTTCGAGATGCTCACTACGCAGGCGGGGTTCCCCTATCGGCTGATGGTGATTGTGGGTATCACGCAGGTGGCGTGGGTGGTCATCACGTTGCTCACGCGCCCTGTCTCGCGCGAGAAGCTGGTGGAGTTTTACCGCCGTGTGCGTCCGCCCGGCTGGTGGGGCGATATTGCATGGGAGGCAAACGCGCCTCGCACGCGCCTGGGCTGGCAGTGGCTGTACGGCTGGTTCGGCGGGGTATTCCTGATTTACGGCGGTCTGTTTGCGCTGGGCGGGCTGCTGCTGTGGCAGACGACGTGGCTGGTTGGGGGCGGGGTTGCCTGTCTGCTGGGCGTCTTCGGCGTGCGTCTGGGTTTGCAGGCGGTGTCCCGACAGATGGTGGAGGTAGGGTAGCAGCCTTTGCACGCAGGTGACGATGACGATGAACATACTGGAAGAAGCGTTGGCTACAGGCGAAAGCGAGACCTGCGAGTTTCGGAGCAGCTTTGGCGACGAGACGATGCGC
>JANWYZ010000373.1:1032-1292 GCA_025054895.1 bacterium
CCTTCGCCAACACGCGCGGCGGCGCGCTCTGGTTGGGCGTCAACGACGATGGCAAAATCATCGGCGTCGCACTGGGCAAGGAGAGCCTGCGCGACTGGGCGAACCAGATACGCCAAGCGCTCGGCGTCAATGCCAGCCTCGAGGCGGTGCAGGTCAATGACAAGACAGTGGTGTGCATTGCGGTCGCCGAGAGCAACCTCAAACCGATTCGCTACAAGGGGCGCAGCTGGAAGCGCGTGGGGAGCACCGACCAGCAAGCG
>JANWYZ010000374.1 GCA_025054895.1 bacterium
GTTTCCATCATAGCCCACCATTTCAATGGTGGGCTATCAGGGAGGTAATCCCAAATTCACAACTTAACAGAGCACTAGTCAACTACTGCGAGGATAATTCGTGTTCGCTATCTTTTTAGCGTCTACTGCTCGTGTGCCTCCTCGATAGCGACAGACGGTTTATCCCTCAGAACGGGTTGCTCCGCCGAGACGCAAAGCCCCGTATCCTAGCAGTGAAGGCAGCGGCTGCAAGAGCAAACGACACTTCATCAGGAGGGAACAGCCATGAAGCGTTTCGTACTCGCTATGCTGGCAGCCCTGTTGCTGAATGCAGCTGTCTGGGCGCAGGAGCTGGACCAGTATGGCAACTCTAAACCCTGGATGCGCCTGTGGTGGTTCTACAGCCAGCGCATGGACGCCAACGGCAACATCCCCGTCAACGCTTGGCTGAGGGCATGGGAAGAGGCGCAGAACATTCCTATCTACACCCCGCCCGGACTGACCCCGCAGAGCATGACCTGGGAGTTCTTCGGTCCCGACACCGCCAACGTCGCCTGGGCGACTACGGGCGAGAGCTGGCTGGCGCGCGTGAACTCTATTCTGGTGCATCCGACCAATCCCAACATCCTGTATATCGGCGTAGCGCAAGGGGGTGTCTGGAGAAGCAACGACGGCGGCAGCACCTGGGTAAACCTCACAGACCAGCTGCCCACACAGTATGTGGGCTGTCTGGCGATGGACCCTGCTGACCCCAACATCATCTACCTGGGTACAGGAGAAGAATATTTCGCTATCGCTTCAATGGCAGGAGTAGGCATCTACCGCTCTACGGACGGAGGCAACACGTGGAGGTTGTATGGCAACAGTGTCTTCGCGGGGAGGCGCATCAACGAAATCGTGATTGACCCTTCCAACCGCAACAGGTGGTTTGTCAGTACAGACACGGGCATCTGGGTGATCACCAACGGGGGAAGCACTTTCACCCGCAGGCTAACAGGCGTCGCTTCCGCCCTGCGGATGCACCCCACCAACCCAAACCGCCTGTGGGCAGCGATTGGTAACCCAGGGGGCGCGGCAGGGAACGGCGTGTACACTTCTACCGACGGAGGCGCGACGTGGACCCGTATCACCGCCTCTGGTCTGCCAGTAGGCACAACCGTCGGGCGCATTGAACTGGACGTGTGTCGCGCGAACCCTAACGTGCTATACGTCGTGTTTGGGGACCCGTCCACTGACCGCCTCCACAGTGTGTGGCGCACCACCGACGGTGGAGCCACCTGGACGCGACTGACCAACGCCCCCGCTGGCG
>JANWYZ010000375.1 GCA_025054895.1 bacterium
AGAATCGATGCAACTGCGAGCGTTTTTCTGCCTGTTGCTTCTGGGTGCAGCGGCGACATTGGCTCTGCGCGGAGCGCAACCACCTGCTACATCGCCCGGTATGCTACACGACCCGCGCGAAACCCATCTGGCAAATGTACAACAGCTCACCGACGGCGGCGAGAACGCCGAGGCGTACTTCTCTTTCGATGGCAAGAGGATCATCTTCCAGTCCACACGCCCCCCTTACAAAGCGGACCAGATGTTCACAATGAACGCCGATGGCTCAGATGTACGGCTGGTGTCGTTGGGCAAGGGGCGTTGCACGTGCGGCTTCTTCTCGCCCGACAGCAAAAAGATACTGTATAGCAGCACCGACTGGTGGTCAGATGAACCTCCTCCTCCACCCGACCGCTCGAAGGGCTATGTGTGGGGTTTGTATCCTTACCGTATTTACATCGCCAGCGCCGACGGCTCCAACCGTAAGGCGATTACCGACGGCGAGGGGTATAACGCTGAAGCATCCTTCTCGCCCGACGGCAGGAAAGTGCTGTTCACGTCGGACAGGGACGGCGACCTGGACCTTTACGAGATGGACCTGCGTACGGGCAAAGTCAAGCGTTTGACCGACGAGCTGGGTTACGATGGCGGACCTTTCTACTCGTGGGATGGAAAGTATATCGTCTGGCGGGCAAACCGTCCGAAAACGCCCGAAGAGGTAGCCGATTACAAGGCTCTGCTCAAAGAGCGCGCGATTCGTCCCATGAATCTGGAAGTGTGGGTAATGCGTTCGGATGGTACGGGCAAGCGGCAGGTGACCCGGCTGGGCGGAGCGAACTTCGCGCCTTTTATGCACCCCGATAATAAGCGCATTATCTTTTCTTCTAACCATCACGACCCGCGCGGGCGCGAGTTTGACTTGTATATTATCAACGTAGACGGTACAGGTTTAGAGAGGATAACCTATACACCCGAGTTCGATGGCTTCCCGATGTTCTCGCGCGACGGTAAGAAGCTGATATGGGCTTCTAACCGCAACAGCAAGACGCGAGGGGAGACCAACATCTTCGTGGCGGAGTGGAAGGATTAGACTGTCAACAGGGATTCTTCGCTGGCGCTCAGAATGACAAGCGGGTTTGGAGCGAGGCTCAGAATGACAAACAGTTTTGGAGGGCGAGGCTCCCGCCGAGCCGTTTCCCCTGTCATGCTGAGCCGAAGGCGAAGCATCTGAGACCCTTCGCTAACGCTCAGGGTGACAAAAGGAATGGGGGGCGAGGCTCCCGCCGAGCCGTCGGGGTTTC
>JANWYZ010000376.1 GCA_025054895.1 bacterium
GATGCTGCCCGCATCGTCCGTACTTTCGGTGAGAAAGAGAAGGTGCAGGCGGTGTTCAACGCCGATTTCGGGCTGGTGCTTAACGGTATCGCCATTAGCGCAGGAGCAGTAGGCGATTTCCGCCTCTACCCCAACACCCAGCTGCGGCGCTGGGCGCGCGGCGAAAGCAACGACCTCACCGGAGCGCAGGGCGATATCTACGGTATGGTCTCTTTCAGTTTGCCTGACGTGACGCTTGGAGCACGCCTCTCGGCGGGAGGTGAACAGGGTGAGTTCGCCATCGGCGCGAGAGTGCGCTTTCTGCGCGTGTTCTACACCCACTATTTCGCCGACCCGAACGACCTCTCTTCGGGAAACGCAGGTAGCCGGGCGGTCGAGCTGGGCGCGGCGGATTATCTGGACAAACGCGGCACGGGAGTGGACGTGGGCATCATCTGGAAGCCCAATAAAGAGCTGCCGCTTTCCTACGCGCTGGTAGTGGAGAACTTGATTGAACCAGACATCGAGTTCCCCTTCACTGCACCCAATACGCTACAGGTGCCGGGCGCGCCTCAGACTACAGTGAAACCGCTCAGACGCGCCATCCACATGGGCGTGGCAATGGAGGGCGCTCTCGGCGTCACCTATGTCGCCGACTGGGTGGACGTTACCAACAACATCGGTAAGCGTGAACTACGCTTTGGCGCAGAGAAACGCCTGGCAGGGGGGCTGGCAATTCGCGCCGGTTACGGCAGCAAGAACGGCTGGGCGATAGGCGGCGAAATCTTCGGCATCAACATCGCCGTTGCGCAAAAATTTCCCTTGCAGGTATCACGCTCGTTGAGGTTCTAGCGAACCAGACGCGCTCTGTAGCGGATGGAGGCTGGCAGAGCGAGCTTCCGATGAACCGACAAATCACCTTTCGCTGTCTACAGTGAAGAGAATAAGCAGTCCCCCCGCCTGCGGGGGGACTGCAGAAGGGTTAGTGGTACAGTTTGGCGAGAACCCTACTTTCGACAAACGAGAAGTGTAACGCTAGGAAATTGTTCCAACAAGAACCTTCGCCTGCGACAACAGGCTGCCCGTACAGTGGGCATATACACTCCTAAGAGGCGTGCGCCGCGCGAAGGCTTCCCCAGATTCAAATAGGGGGCTATCGGTAGGGAACAATCCGCCTGTGCGGGGATTACCCCGAACCCCCGTTGTCACCCTGAGCGTTAGCGAAGGGTCTCAGATGCTTCGCTTGCGCTTAGCATGACACTATTGGAGGGTCGCGCTCCGTCGCGACCAACCCATCCCG
>JANWYZ010000377.1 GCA_025054895.1 bacterium
GGTTGCCTACCCACGTTTGGAGGGACGCACTCTGTTGCGTCCGCCATCATGGTCGCGACGGAGCGCGACCCTCCAGCTTTGCTTGTCATGCTGAGCGCAAGCGAAGCATCTCCTTGTAGCAAGCAACCGCAATTGCTCAGAATGACATGTTCTGTTGTGTTATGCTAAGTGTATGCGACAAAGTTCCCAACGTGGCACGGGCGTCTCGCCCGTGATTCACATGCAGGATGCACACGCCACAAGCTGGTATGTCTATTCCTATCGCACATTTGCTCAGCAAGGTATCCGTTGCCTCCCATTCAGGGCGAAAGCTGTTCCTCTCCCGACCACACCAGCCTGCGCTGGCTCCTCTCTCGGTACAGCACAGGCAGGGATCCGTGTGTATGAACACGACGTCTAAATCGTTTAAGCGAAGGATTTCCGCGTGAGCAAACGAAATACTACACGTGCTATCCTTCTCTGGAGTGGTGGACGACCATGCGCTTTCCATACGGACCAGCAGCGCTGAGTATGCTTATTCTGTCGGTTCTTTCGGGGATATGGCTGGCTCTCAATCCTGTCCCGCCCAAGCAAGCCACGTTGGTGATGTGGACCTTCGCCAAGACACACTACGACGCCTACAAGCAGGCCATTCCCTCGTTCGAGGCGAAGCATCCCGGCGTGAAGGTAGACCTGCAACTGGTCTCCTGGCAGGCGGTCACCTCGCGCCTGCAGGCGGCGTTCCTCTCCGATCTCGATGTGCCCGACCTCGTGGAGGTGGAGATTAGCGCGGCGGGCAGCTTCTTCCGCGGACCGCTCAAGGACATCGGCTTCCGCGACCTGACCGACCGCATCAAGCAATCGGGGCTGTACGACCGCATGGTGCAGGCGCGCTTTGCCCCTTACACCAGTCGCGGGCGCATCTTCGGTCTACCGCATGACGTACATCCCGTGATGATTGCCTACCGCCGTGACCTGTTCGAACAGCTGGGCATCGACCCGAATGAGATAGAGACCTGGGACGACTTTATCCGCATTGGGCGCAAGGTAACCATCCCCGGCAAACGCTACATGCTGGAGCTGCCCGACAGCGAAGCCAGTAGATTCGAACCCCTGCTCTACCAGCGTGGCGGCGGACTATTCGACCCGCAGGGCAACTGCATCATGGACAACGAGATTGCGGTGCAGACCATGATGTTTTACGTGCCGCTGGTGGCAG
>JANWYZ010000378.1 GCA_025054895.1 bacterium
GGCATCGCAGGGGATGATAGAGTTTTCCCTAACGAACTCTTCCAGCCGCTCGAGATTTTCCATCACCCGCTGCGACTTGAACGCGCCATAGTATAGCTCACCCAGGGAGATACTCGGCACAAAGAGCGTGTTCAATAAAGCCACGCGCTGGCATACCTCTTGATCTCCTGCCAACAGGTCGATGATGATGCTTGTGTCCAACAGGTATCTACCATTCGCCTTCATCGACACGCTCACAGCCTTCCTCGATAGCCTGTCGCATTCGCTCGATGTCGTCTGGTGGGATAATCCCTGCGAACTTCAGCAGACGCTCGCCAGGTACGCCTGCCTGAGCAGGAGAGGCGAGCCAGCTCGCAAACTGCAACACCTGAAGCTGGAGATCGATCGGTAGCGACTTGACTCGCTCCACGATTTGGTCTACCACTGTCGTTTCCATCGACACACCTCCTGCCTGTTCCGACGAAAGTAGCTCAATCCACTACCCCTTCCACCGCTTCAGCACCTTCAGCGCGTTCCTGTACGTGATTTTATCATACACCTCTGGCGAGATGTCGCCTGCCGCCAGGCGTTCCTTCAACCAGCTCAGCTGCGGCATCCGCCCCTCCTCGTCGGCGAAGCAGACATCCGTGCCGAATAGCAGCTTGTCCTGAAACTCGTTGAGGAAGCGGATACCGTACTCCGGGTCGCGCGTGAGGGCGTTGTAACCGCTACCTGCGGAGATGTCGGCATGCAGGTGAGGGAAGTCGCGCAACAGCTTGGGCACCATACCCTCTTCCCGAACCGGTCCCTTCGGATAGGAGAGCAGATCGGCTGGCGTAGCATCTGCGCTTATCTGCGCCCAGAAGCCGGGACCATGCCCGATGATAACCGTATCGGGAGCCTGCCCTAGCAGGTTCAGCAGGTGCGGCGAGCCTGGCTCGTCGATGAGCCCGTATTGTCCCTCGCCGACGCCGGTGGCGTGGATAGTAACGGGAAAATCCCATTCGCCGCACTGCTGAAACAGGTTGACCACGCGCGGGTCGTCGTAGGGCAGGTTCGCGCCGATTTCGCCGATGCCCACGCAGCCCATCTCCACAAACCGCTCGAACAGCCACGAGAAGTCGGTGCGAGCAGTGTTGCCTCCCCAACGCGGGTCCACGTTACCAAAGAGGATGATGCGCTCAGGATAACGTTGCCCCTCGCGGATCTGGGAGAGG
>JANWYZ010000379.1 GCA_025054895.1 bacterium
TAGTAGCGCTCGTGCGTGAGGCGGATGAACTCACGCATGGCTTCGGGATGCAGCAGGTTGGCGTAGGACTCGCCTCCCCACCAGCCTGTTTTGGGCTGATAAGTGCGCACGAGGAAGAGGCGTTCGTCTCCCCGCGCCTCCTGCAGGGTGTCCAGCGGAACCTGTTCGTACTCCAGCAGGGTGAGGTGGTCACGTTCCTTGATGGCGTAGCAGGCGCGCAACGCCTGGTCCTGATGCAGAGTCGGCTCGGGCTCGCCGGGCGCGACGAGGATGGCGTTCAAGGTTGCGGCGCGGTATTCGTCCTTCATGCCCGCGACCAGCCCGCCCGCGTTGCCGCTGGGCCAGAGGTCTTCGTCATACAACCACAGGTAGCCGTCATGCTCCTTCGCCGCCTGCAGCGCGGCGCGCATACAGGCAAACCACTCCTCTCCTAAATATTCCGTGATGAGACCGTGCCGGGAATGGAAGAAGCCGCCCGACAGCCCTACGCTAATCATATCTGCCATCTGTCGGGCGACCTCGTTCGGGTCTAACCTGTCGTTGATCGCCCAGAAGGGCGCGGGACGCAGGATGCTTTCGGGCTTTCGGAACGCTTCGGTGTTCATGGCTCGCTCCTGTTCACAGGGTCATGTGATAAAATTGTGTTCTCGGTGAAGCGAATTTTCCCTCTTGAGGCGTAATGGTCATCCCTCGCGCCTGTGCCTGCTGCTCCAGCTGCTTGTATACCTCATCGGGGATGTCTACAGCTCTACCTATTGGAGAACTTCTTCATTTTACAGACTACTTGCAGGGGTATGCTACCATCGGTAAGAGAACTGGTCAAGATGGGATATACCGAGATGACATCATGGTCAGGGGAGAGTCCCAAGCACACGTCCACTACGACACTTTCCAACAACCAGTCTCCCCGCCACAATACAGGTTCTTGCCACCTGAGGCGACTTCTGTCCGGTCCTGCTGAGCCACCTTGCGGTGCAGGGGTCATACTCTCGTGTGCGGACTGGTATAAGCCTTTGGTGGGCGCCAAACCAGGTCAACACTGCCGAGGAGCCGAAAAAGGCTCCCGTCTGTCAATTCACTTACCCCTCAACTAATCGTACGCGTCACTGCGGTGTCCGACGTCCACCACAGTCACCGTCATGTTCTCGTCATCAATGCGATACAACACGCGGTAATCACCAAC
>JANWYZ010000037.1 GCA_025054895.1 bacterium
GGTCTTCTACGTCGAAAGTGCCGCCTTTCTGAGGCGTGCCCCATCCGCCCCTGCCTCGACCGTAAGGACCGAACTTGGCGAAAGTGGCTCCGAACACCGCTTCGGGCTGCGGACATCCCATCAGCCACCATGTCAGGTCGAGCACATGCACGCCGATATCGATAAGCGGCCCGCCGCCCGACTGCGCTCTGGTGGTGAACCAGCCTCCGAAGCCGGGGATGCCGTTGCGCCTCAGCCATCCACACTTCGCGTAGTAAATCTCGCCCAGGTCGCCCGAATCGATATGTCGCTTGAGCGTCTGGCTATCACCGCGGAAACGGTTATTCATGCCCATCATGAACAGCACGCCCGTCTTGTGCGCCACCTGTTGCATCCGCTCGGCGTCCTGCAGGTTGTGCGCCAGTGGCTTCTCGCACAGGATATGGCAACCCGCCTCCATTGCCGCGATGGCTACTGGTGCGTGCAGCGCGTTGGGCGTGCACACCGACACCGCATCTATCTCTACTTGCTCCAGCATCTCTGCATAGTCAGTAAACACGTTGGGCACGCCGTATTCCTGCGCGACCTGCTGGGCGCGCTCCTCGTTCACATCGCAAACCGCTACCACCTCTGCCTGCGGGTGTCTCTGATAGCCTTGAATATGCAAGCTGCCAATGCCGACGCCGACTACGCCGACGCGCACTCTTTTTCTGGATGCTGGCATGGTGAACTCCTTGCTGTGTGGGATAACACGCTTTTTGAAGATTTTATTCGCGAACCGAGGACGGGAGTCCTGCGCAACGGTTATGGTACAATTACCCTGTGTGAGCACAACGGAAGGAGGGAGCCCGTGTTAGAGGTTTTGAGCCGAGACCTGCAGGCGTACCGCGAGCGCATCGACGCGCTGGGCGAGCATCTTTGACGTTGCTCACGTGCGAGAGGAGATCGCGCAAATCGAGCAGCAAACCGCTCAACCAGACTTCTGGGACGACCCGCGCCAGGCGCAGGAAATCATCCAGCAGATGAACGCGCTTCGCCAGCGCATCGCCGGATGGGAAGAACTGGAGCACCAGTGGCAGGAACTGTCTACACTGGCGGAACTGCTGAAGGAAGAGGAAGACCCCGAACTATTGCACGAACTGGAGCAGGGCGTGAACTCCCTGTCGAAGAGACTGGAGCAGGTAGAGATGGAGACCCTGCTGAGCGGGGAACACGACGCCAATAATGCCATTCTGGAAATCAACGCGGGCGCTGGGGGAACCGAGTCGTGCGACTGGGTGCAGATGTTGCTCAGAATGTATTTACGCTGGGCGCAGGAGCACGGCTTCCGTGCAGAGATATTAGACGAAACTCCAGGCGAGGTCGCCGGTCTAAAAAGTGTGGCGGTGCGCATCGAGGGGCGCAACGCCTACGGCTTGCTGGAGTCGGAGCGCGGGGTACACCGGCTGGTGCGCATTTCCCCGTTCGACGCCAACAAGCGCAGGCATACCTCCTTCGCCTCAGTAGACGTGATACCGGAACTTTCGGAAAGCGAGGAGATTCAAATAAACCCGGACGACCTGCGCATCGAAACCTTCCGCGCGGGCAGCGCGGGCGGTCAACACATGCAAAAGAACGAAACGGCGGTGCGTATCACGCATGTGCCGACAGGCATCGTGGTAACCTGCCAGAACGAACGCTCACAGCAGCGTAACCGCGAGCTGGCGCTGCGAGTCTTAATGGCGAGGTTGGCTGAGCGCGAGCGTCGTGCTAACGCTGAGCGGATTGCAGCCCTGCGTGGGGAGCCTCCGCCTATCGAGTGGGGGCACCAGATACGCTCGTATGTGTTTCAGCCGTATTATATGGTGAAGGACCATCGCACTGAAGCGGAGACGGGGGATGTGCCTCGGGTGATGGATGGCGATATCGACCTGTTCATCCACGCCTATCTACGATGGAGGGGGGCACGCAAAAATGATGGCAAAGAGCAGAGCAGTTAACAGTATCCTGTGGATGGCGGTTCTACTGCTGTTGTCGATCGCTGTGGTATGGGCGCAGGACCTGAGTACCAAAAACGTTCGCACCGAAGAGAGCGACCTGGCGAACGTGGTGGTGGACGCCCTGCGCGATGCGAGCGGAGCGGATATCGCCTGGCTTCCGGCAGCGGCGTTCAACGAAGTGACCCTCAGCCGTGATACACCGCCTGCCGAGGTGGTGAGCAAGCTGCTGCCGTACCGGGATGACCGCGTAGTGGTGCTAAAGCTCACCGGCGCACAGGTTCTACAGGCGCTGGAGCGTGCGCTCACTTTGTATCCTCAGCCCAACGCTGGCTTTCTACAGGTGAGTGGACTACAAGTCACTTTCGACCCTGCCAAACCCGCAGGCGAGCGGGTGGCGCGCGTACAGGTGGGCACGGAGAACAAGCAAGAGCTGAACCCACAGCGTGAATATCGGGTGGCTACTTCTGCCACGCTTGCCTATGGCGCGCTGGGCTACTTCAAGGTCTGGGAGCGTTCAGCCATAGAGCGCGAGACCGACAAGACGGTGGGCGATGCTTTGAGGGTTTATCTGGAGGCGGGCAAACCGATAGCGGGTATCTCCGAGCGTATCGTGGCGGTGAAACCATAAGGAGAAAGGAGATGTCGCTTTGCGCATAAGTGGATTGCTGGGCTTTTTTGGGCTCTCTGCTCTGTTGCTGCTCTGGGGGTGCGCGCCGGGCTCTGTACAAGCGGAACGTCCCGTCTTCGACGGAAAACGCGCCTTCGCCGACCTCGAGAAGCAGGTTTCCTTCGGTCCGCGTGTGCCCGGCACGCAAGCGCATTTGCGATGTCGTGACTGGTTGATGAGCGAGCTGGAAAAAGTTGCCGACCGCGTGGAGATTCAAACCTTCACGCAGGTAGTCAACGGCAAGAGCCTGCGCCTGTACAACATTTTCGGCATCTTCAATGAGAACGCCAGCAGGCGCATTATGCTCTGCGCGCACTGGGATACCCGTCCTACCGCTGACGAAGAGCTGGACCCTGCCAACCGCCAGAAGCCTATACTGGGTGCAAATGATGGCGCATCGGGCGTGGCAGTGTTGCTGGAACTGGCGAGGCAGTTCAAACTGAAGCGTCCAGAGGTGGGCGTCATTATCGCCTTTTGGGATGGCGAGGATTACGGTCCCAATGTGAATACCATGTTGCTCGGCTCGCGCTACTTCGCGAAGAACATGGGTAAGCTGCGTCCCACCTACGGCATCTTGCTGGACATGGTGGGCGATAAAGACCTGCAGATATACAAGGAAACAAACTCGGTTTACGCCGCCCCACAGCTGGTGGAGAAGGTGTGGCGTACGGCGGGTGAATTGGGATACCGCAAGTACTTCCCCGACTCGGTAAAGTACACCGTCATCGACGACCACGTGCCGCTCATTGAGGCGGGCGTTCCCTGTATTGACCTGATCGATTTCGATTACCCGTACTGGCACACACTGCAAGATACGGTAGATAAGTGTAGTCCGCAATCGCTGCAGGTGGTGGGCGAGGTGGTGGCAGCGGTGGTCTACTCGGAGCGTGAGCCCGGACCATAGCCAGGTGCGGTAGACACGGTTGTTTGTCTGGCAAAACGGGAGCGGCGGCGTGAGACTGATTGAAGGAACCTTTCTGCAGTTCTGGGCAAGTATGCGCGAGGTTAGCGCGGCACAGTGGGCGAAAGAGCTGGACGCTATGCGCGCGGTGAAGATACACACGATTATTTTGCAGTGGACGCAGGCAGACGGCAGAAACCTGTTTGAAACTCCCGACCCTTTTCCTGCAATACTACGCTTAGCACACCAGCGCGGTATGAAGTTTGTTTTCGGCTTGCGGTATGATGGTCGCTGGTGGCGCGAGTGGGGTAACCCGCAGTACTTGCGCGGAGAGGCAACAGAGAGCATCGCGCTGGCGAGGGAAGTGCATCGCCGTTATGGAAAACATCCGGCTTTTGCAGGTTTCTATATCCCTTACGAGCTGTGGGACGGCTTGTTGACGGAGGCGCAGACCGAGCACCTTCGCGAAATGCTCCACACGATCAGCAGCGCGTGCAGACAGCTGACGCCCGGTAAACCCGTATTGCTAGCTCCTTTCTTCTCGGGGCAGCTCTCGCCGGAGCGGTTCGAACAACTGTGGCTGAGGCTGTTGCGAGATAGACCTGTCGACGTGGTGGCTTTGCAGGATGGCGTGGGCGCGCGGGGCTGGGATGGGCAGATAGAAGAAAAGGTGCCGCCGTACTTTGCTGCAATGCAGCACGCCTGCAAAGAGCATGGTGTCGCCCTCTGGTGTGACCTCGAATGTTTTCGCCTGACCAACAATAACCCTTCTCGTCCCGAGTTCGCGCCTGCAACTGCAGAGCGCATTGTACGCCAGCTGAAAGTGGTTTCTGCTTACGTGCAACGGGTGGTCACCTTCGACTTCTACCACTACATGAGCCCCTATCGAGGTGAAGCGCAGAGGACGTTGTATGAACGCTACCGAAGCATCGTAGCGAGCGCAGCTAACCACTAAGTACGGAACAGCCGTGATAATCTGCCCCACCATGTTTGGACAGGCGCGTGGACAGCATGCCTCCCGCTATTGCGACCGTTTCCGTTGTGCGAGGGCGGAGTGTATCCTTCGCTGAGCCACGCTGTTAAGCGATGCCAGTACTCGCAGAACTTGCGCGTGCTGCCAATACACTCCATACGTGCAGCGTCGAGGCGCTCCTCGATGCGGTGAATCTCCTCCCGGAGCAGGTCACGTTGCTCACGAAGGTTCTGCACCTCCTGCGCCTTAATAAACGCCAACTGTACGCTGGGCTCCTTGCGTCGGCGCTCGACCTGTTTCCATTGCAAATAGGCGACCCTCGCCTCGCGCTGCTGGATTTCGGGTTCTCGCCACCCCCGCACGATTTTGTATACGATGTATGGCGCGCTGATGATGGCTCCCACCACCAGGAACACCCAGAACGGCGCCGTCTGCCCGCTGAAGCCGCCGGTGAGTTTCAATTCATGCTGGCGCTCCTGGTACAGCATATACAGTCCCAGTGCGTCTACCGTAGCGATGGCGGCAGACAGGAGCAGCACCAGCAACGCCGAGAGCGCCAACCGCCCTGCCGAACGGATGGTCGGGAAGGGTTCTGCCGAATTCAACAGGCTGCGCTGCTCGCTCGCCTGCGCCGCCGACGCAGCCAACGAATACGCCGTGTTGCCCACCAGCTTCTCGACGAACAACCCCAGCACCGCCGCTAAAGAGACGAGCCACACGGTCTCGCTCCGTTGAAGCACTTCCAGGCTGAGTATGCCTGTTATTACGCCCAGGTTAACCCCCAGCAGAAGCCCTGCCGCCAGCGGCGCGAACAGTTCAAACAGCCACTGTCCCACCACATTCCAGATGCTTCCCCTGCTGGGGGGCGGAGCGATGCCCTGCTCACCACACACTTCATGTTCGGAGGCGAAATTGACCCGCAAAGCGCGTTCCACCATCAGGGGGCTGATGATCTCGGGTTCCGCGCGTTGTTGACCCCGACTGTTTGTTTTGAGGGGCTCAGGAATGGGTAGTTTGGCGGCTGCCATCGCGCGCATAAACTCGCCTTGCGCAAGATACAAGGAGTGTTCGGTCTGGTGTAAATCCGCCAATCGCTGTTCGCGAAGCGGCTCCAGTTCGTGACGCAGCTGTTCATACTGTGCTGCGGAGATTTTAACCAGCCGCGTGTATTCCAGGCGCAGCTCGTGCGCCTTTACCTCGTACCCGTGTTGCTGCAGATACGAAGCCATCTGCATCACGATATGCTCTGCATCGGCAAGCTGCGTATGTACCAGCAGGGGCGTTTCGTGGAACACCCCCGGCTGCAGAGGCAAATGCCAGAAAGGCGCCGCCGACAGGTAGGGTTCCAACAAAGGGCTAGAACCGTTGCGTTTGCCATTCACGGACGGTTCTGCTTCTGAACCCTCCACGTTTTGTCCCTCTTCTACCGGTTCGCCCACTGTGGAAACGGCCTCTTCTGCTATCGAGTGTTCCTGCATTTCCATCGCTGCAACCCGCCTTTCAGCGATCCATTGCCTTCAATCGCTCCTTCACGCGCGCTAAAGCGTCCAGCGCGTCGGTGTCGCCAAACACGAACAGTTTACCCGCATCGCGCAGAGGCGCGTAGTAGTTATTTTCTACCGGGGAACGATATTTATCTATCACCGGACCGATGATGAATGCTACCAGTCTATGCTCTCGCGCCAGCTGGGCTGCAAGCAGGCGCGTCTCTTGCTCCGAGTGGCATTCGCCATCGGTGAACAGGCAAAACACGAACTGGCGGTCTGGTTGTTGTTGCATGTACTGCTGGAACTCACGCAGCACCTTGTCAGGGCGCGTGCCCCAGTTGCCCATATATTTCTCGATGGTGTCGCTCGATACCTGCCAGAGGTCCCTGGAGGCGATAGGACGGCTCTCGTGTACTGTCTCCACCTCTTCGGCGTAGCGCCAGATTTTGGTGGGCGTACGGGTGGGCATCACGGTTCCGATCAGCTTGTGCAGGAAACCCACTGCCCGTTGTTTTTGGTGAACGGAAACCGACTGGCTGACATCGAAACCTGCTCCTACTGCCAGAGGAGTGCGGAGAGCCTGAGCCTGACTGTAGTTCCATAACCACCACCCAGCAGCTCCAATTACCACCAGCGCGGTGAGAAGGATGAAACCTGCCAGTAAGGGGTTTTGCCCCTCCGACTCGTAGCTCCAGCCCTGGGCGCGGCGCTCACGCGACATGTGCACCTCCCGAACCAACCTACGGAGTAGCGAATCGACCGGATGCGCATACGGGGAGGAACATCGCACAGCAAGTACACACCTTCTGTATAGCGCGTTCCTCCTCGCGGACGCAATATACAGTATACAGTACGGACACGCCCTCTCAACACCTCTTTCGTCGTGACAAACGCTAAAACAGATGCCCTTCTGTGCTTGGCTGCAGGTGTTGCTGCAGCAGGAGGCTTGTTCCTCACGGAGAACCAGTTACGGGTAGCAATTAACAGGAGGCGACCGCATGGCAAAAGCAGAATGGCGCTGGTTGGTCGTCGTGTTGACCCTGGTGAGCACGTGCATCTTCGCTGCGCCGCGCTGGCAGAGGCTGTTTGACGGGAAAACAATGAAAGGCTGGCGGTTGATGGCGGTACACGGCGGGCGCGGCGGTGTGTGGACAGTGGAAAAAGGCGCGTTAGTAGGCAATCAGGACACCGACCACACTGGCGGCCTGTTGGGCACGGAACGAAAGTTTGGTGACTTCGAGATAGAGCTGGAGTTTCAGGCAGACTATCCGGTGGACAGCGGTCTGTTCTTGCGCACCCGCGACGACGGCATGGGCTACCAGATTACTATCGACTACCGCGACGGTGGTTACGTGGGCAGCCTGTATGCGTCAGGTACAGTCGGGTTTCTGGTGCAATACGAAGACTGGAAGAGAATCTACAAGGACAGGGGCTGGAACAGATTGCGGGTGCGTATCGAGGGGCAGCCGGCGCATATCGCGGTATGGCTCAACGGCGTGCAGGCGATAGACTTTCGGGATACCGAACAGCGTTACCCACGTGAGGGATATATCGGCTTGCAAGTGCACGGCGGTGAGGGCGCGTGGGGGGAGAACAGCCGCGTGCGCTTCCGCAATATCCGCATCCTGCCGCTGGGGGAGGGAAGGTAAAGATGCACAACGCTGGAATGCGCAGCTCGGGGCGGTCGTTTCGGTTGCTGATGCGTCAACCGGGCGCGATGCGCGAGATGGGCGGACAGGAGCTCTCGCTGGCGGTACAGGCGGTAGACCTCATGTTCATGCGTGCGCTGGACGCCGGCGCGTCTGACATCCACTTACATCCGGAACGCGATATGTTGCGCATCCGTTTTCGCATCGACGGTTTACTGCACGAGTTCCAGACCGTTACCGACCCCGACTTGATCGCCGCTATCCTCACGCGCGTGAAACTCGCCGCCGATATGCACATCGACGAGAAGCGGGAGACTCAAGATGGGCGCATCGATATGGAGTACAACGACCGCAAACTGAGCGCACGCGTCTCGTGCATTCCTTCGTTGAACGGCGAGCGTATCGCTATCCGTTTGCTGGACCCCGCGCAGATGCGCGTGGACCTGGACAAACTCGGTATGCCGCCAGATGTACTGGCGGACTGGAAGCAGTCGCTACAGACCGCGTACGGCATGATGGTCGTCACTGGTCCCACCGGTGCGGGGAAAACTTCCACGCTGTATGCTTCTATCAACCTGCTGGACCGCAAGCACCGCAACATCATCACGGTGGAGGACCCGGTGGAGTATGAGTTCCCCGACAACATCATGCAGATACACGTCACCGAGAAGGTGACTTTTCCAAAAGCGTTACGCGCCATCCTGCGCCACGACCCCGACGTGATTATGATTGGCGAGATCCGCGACCGGGAGTCGCTACAAATCGGCATTCAGGCGGCGTTAACGGGGCATCTGGTGTTCACCACGTTGCACACCAACAATGCAGTAGAGACCATCAGTCGCATGATAGACATGGGCGCGGAGGATTATCTGATTGCCGCGACGCTGGTACGGGTGATGGCGCAACGCCTGGTGCCCATGATCTGCGGCAACTGCCGGGTACCCTATCAGCCCAACCCTGAGGAGTTGAAAGCGTTAGGGCTTCCGCTGGACGCCGCGCAAAAACAGCAGTTCTTCATCGGCAAAGGGTGCGAAGCGTGCCGCGGCACGGGCTTTCGCGGACGCACGGGCATTTTTGAACTGCTGAAGGTCACCCCCGAAATCCGCAAAGCCATCCTGCGCCGCGCTTCCGGCGACGAGATTCTGCAGATTGCCCGTCAGGAGGGAATGCGCACTATGCTGGAGGATGGTCGCGACAAGGTACTGCGAGGCGTCACCACGCCCTACGAGGTGATTAAAGCGGTCTTCGCGGGGATGGTGTAGGTGGATACCGTATTGGACGAAGACAGCCTTGCCGCGCTGTGCCCATGACATGTAAACAGCCCGGACGGAGCCTCGCGCTCCAGTTCGGGGGTGATTCTCAAGGGTCGCCTTTACTCGTTAAACGGGCAGTAGATACCTGTTAATGCAGGAGGTGCGTCTCCGCACTTTCTGAACCTTGTTAAACAGGAACTCTTCCTCTCGCGCCGAATATCCGTATATCACTACACAGTCGAGGAGCATCTCATGAGCACGCCGATAGATGAGCTGATTCTGTTACCCCAGCCGCGTCGTGTGAAGGGTCAGGATGGAATACTTACGCTGCGACACGGGGCGCGCATTGTTTGTCAGGGTGAGCCTCAACTCCTTCTGCCTGTCGCCGCGAAGCTGCAAGAAGCGATGTGGGAAACGCAGGGTATGGAGTGGAGCCTGTGGGCAGGCAGTGCTGAGGGCGATTCGCTGGCGCAGGCGGTTTTGGTGCTGGATACCTCCGCGCAAGTGCCCACGCAAGGCTATCGTCTGCAGATTACTCCCCAGCGCATTTCCGTTACCGCTTCTGAGCCTGCAGGGCTGTTCTACGGCGTGATGACGCTAAAGCAGATACTGCGCCAGTGCGCGGGCGAACTGCCTTGCTGTGAGATCAACGACCATCCCGATTTCGCTTCGCGTGGCGTGATGCTGGACATCAGCCGCGACAAAGTGCCCACGCTCGAAACGCTCTTCGCGCTGGTGGACGAACTGGCGGAGTGGAAAATCAACCATCTGGAACTGTACACCGAGCATACCTTCGCCTATCGCAACCATCGCGAGGTATGGGCGCAAGCCAGCCCGATGACAGGCGAGGACATCCTGCGTCTCGATGCCTACTGCCGTGAGCGGTTTGTGGAACTCGTGCCTAACCAGAACTCCTTTGGACACATGCACCGCTGGCTCAGGTTGCCTCGCTATCGCCATCTGGCGGAGTGCCCTGACGGCTTCGATTGGCCGTGGGGCGGACACAGCGATGAACCCTTCAGCCTGGACCCCACCAACCCCGAGAGCCTGCAACTCATCGCGGGATTATATGAAGAGCTGTTACCGCACTTCAGTAGCCGTAAGTTCAATGTGGGATGCGACGAGACCTTTGATCTGGGACAGGGGGCGAGCCGCGAGGAGTGTGAACGCAAGGGCAAGGGGCGCGTCTATCTGGAGTTCCTGCTAAGGATTTACGAGCTGGTCAAAAGGCACGGGCGTACCATGCACTTCTGGGGCGACATCATCATGGAGCACCCCGAACTGGTTCCTGAGCTGCCCAAGGATGTGGTCGCGCTGGAGTGGGGTTACGAAGCGACTCACCCCTTCGACGAACATGGTGCGAAGTTCGCTGCGTCGGGCATCCCCTTTTATGTGTGCCCGGGTACCTCCTCATGGAACACCATCGCAGGGCGCACCGATAACTGTCTGGGCAACCTGCGCAACGCGGCAGAAAACGGATTAAAGCACGGCGCGATAGGCTACCTCAACACCGACTGGGGCGACAACGGGCACTGGCAGTATCTGCCGGTGAGCTATCTGGGCTTCGCAGCAGGCGCAGCGTTCTCGTGGTGCTACACTGCGAATCACGACATCGATATCGTGCGCGCACTGGACGTGCATGTTTTCCGCGATGATGCGGAAGTCATGGGAAGGCTCGCATACGACCTGGGCAACGCCTATCAAAAGGTCGGGCACCTGACAGGCAACAGTAGCCTTCTCTTCCATTTCCTGCACGCCCCGCTTACTGCTCCTCTGCCTGAGGGGGTGACAGAGGAAACTATCCGTGCGACGATGGAGTATATCCGCA
This sequence comes from bacterium, assembly GCA_025054895.1. Lineage (GTDB taxonomy): Bacteria > Armatimonadota > HRBIN16 > HRBIN16 > HRBIN16 > HRBIN16. The sequence continues at coordinate 10,717 of JANWYZ010000037.1, forward strand.
ATGTCACCGAGCCGCTTATTCGCGCCCGCATGGACAGGGCGGACGCCACGCTGATTGTGGACGAGTTTGCCAACGCCGCCCGAATGCTTTTGCACGGCTGCCGTCGCGCACTGGCGGTGCGGTCGGGCGTCATAAACACTGTTTCAGAGCGACGTGACCTCGCTGTGGAAATGCGCGCGATTTTAGGCGAGCACCGTCGTTTGTGGATGGCGCGCAATCGCGAGGGAGGACTGCAGGACAGCACGCGCGTACTGGAACAGCGTCTGAAAGAGTACGAAGCATGAACGAGGTGGTCAAGGCGGTTGATAACGGAGGTGTACTATGATACCCAAGCGTCCATACGGCAAAAAGGGAGACAAGCTCTCCATCATCGGTTTGGGAGGCATTGTGCTGGCGAGGTTGCCGCAAAGGGAGGCGGACGCCATTGCACGCGAAGCCTTCGAGCGGGGCATCAACTACTTTGATGTGGCGCCCACCTATTGGGACGCGGAGGAGCGCATGGGGCCCGCCATTAAACCGTTCCGCGATAAACTTTTTCTTGCGTGCAAGACCACAAAACGCGACGCAAAAGGCGCGCAAGAAGAGCTGGAAACCTCGTTGCGCAGGCTGCAAACTGACCACTTTGACCTGTACCAGCTGCATGGGCTCTCTAATCTGCAGGAGCTGGAGCAATGCTTCGCACCCGATGGGGCGATGGAGGTCTTCTTGAAGGCACGCGAGCAAGGCAAGGTACGCTATCTCGGCTTCAGCGCGCATTCCGAAGAGGTGGCTCTGGAGGCTATCAAGCGGTTCCCGTTTGACAGCGCGCTGTTTCCCTTCAATTTCGTCACGCTATTCAAAGGCAACTTCGGCTGGGAGCTGCTTAAAGAGGCTCCGAAACGCGGGGTAACCTTGCTCGCTTTGAAAGCGATGGCAAAAACGCACTGGCAAGAGGGGGCGAAACGGCTCGAGAAGTGCTGGTACGAGCCGATTACCGACCCGAAGATGGCGGAGATCGCGCTGCGTTTCACACTGTCCTTGCCCAACATCGCCGCTGCAATCCCGCCCGGCGATGAGAACATCTTCCGCCTGGCGATACCCTTTGCAGAGCGTTTCCGCAAGATTACTCAGCGGGAAGAGCAGCAACTGCGTACGGAGGCTGAGAAACTGATGCCCATCTTCTCGCGGGCGGCGTGATCCGGACCTGAATCGCGATTCCTTTCCTAACCGGGGTCTGGGCAGAAGAGGTTACCATCGCCTCTACCTGCCGCCCCACCATTCGTCTTTGGGAGTACGAAGCATCAGTTCGTGGATTGCTTCGCGGGGATTGAGACGCCCGTCCAGCACAGCGCGGATAGTCTGTGCAATCGGCATCTCGATACCCAGCCGTTCCGCCAGCGTACATACGGCAAAGGTGGTCGGCACGCCCTCGGCGACCTGTCTCAGCTCCTGAAGGATTTGCACCAGCGGCTTGCCCTGCGCCAAGCCGTGCCCCACACGCCAGTTGCGGCTGAGGTGGCTGGATGCAGTCGCGAACAGGTCGCCCACGCCCGACAGTCCCATGAAGGTGCGCTCTTCTGCGCCCAGCGCTACGCCCAACCGCACCATCTCCGCCAATCCGCGCGTGATGAACGCCGCTTTAGAGTTGTCGCCAAAGCCCATGCCATCGCTGATGCCTGCGCCAATGGCAAGCACATTCTTCAGCGCTCCCCCCAGCTCTACGCCAGTTACGTCGCGGTTGGTATACACGCGGAAGGAAGGATGCATAAACAACGCTTGTGCCTGCTTTGCCGCTTCGGAGGAGGTGGAGGCGACTACCGTTGCTGTTGGGATTTCGCGAGCCAGCTCCAGTGCAAGGTTGGGACCAGAGAGCGCTACGATCTGGGCGCAGCATTCGCCCAGAGTGGTCTGCAGTACCTGCGAGGGACGGCTGCCGTCAGATTCTAAGCCTTTCGCAGCGGAGATAACCAGTCGTGGCGAGGAGAGATGCTTGCCCACTGCAGAAGCCACCTCGCGCAGCGCGCCCGCCGGCACAGCGAACACCAGCACCTGCGCTGCATGAACCGCTTCTGCTATGTCGCTGGTAGGATGTACAGAGACGGGCAGTGGGAAGCCGGGCAGGTAGCGTGGGTTCTGTCCTTCGCGGCGGAGGGTCTCCGCCAGCTCCGCATCGCGCGCCCAGAGCGCTACCTGCACCTCCTTCTTGCCCAGCAGCAGAGCCAGCGCCGTGCCCCAGCTCCCTGCTCCTAAAACCGCTACCGAAGGCAACTCAGGCACCGAACTTCTCCTGCACGTTGAGTAGGCTGGTGAGCATCGGCACGAGGTCTTTGCCGCGAATGCGTCCTAAGCCGCCTCTGGCGCACGCCCGCTCGCCGAACTGCGTCACGTCGTCGGTGCGCACCTCCGGTCCCCACAACGCAATCGGGACCGGCTCCCCCGTATGGTCGCCGAAGGAGCAGGCGGTGGTATGGTCGGCGGAAACCACGATGAAGGTGGTGGCGGGGTCGATCTGCGTCAGCAACCAGCCCAGCATGGCGTCAATGCGCTGGATGATGTCTACTTTCGCCTGCGGGTTGTGGTCGTGTGCAGCCACGTCAGGTCCCTTCACGTTACATAACACGAAGGTGTACTCTTGTAGCGCATCCGCTACCTTCCGCCCCATCGCCATTACGTCGCTGTCCAGTCCGCCAGTGGCTTCGGGCACGTCCAGCACCTGCAGTCCCACGAAGCGGGCAATGCCTTTAATCAGCCCTGTCTCCGCCACACACGCGCCTTTGAGATGATGGTGGGTGTTGAAGTCAGGGATGCTGGGTGCGACGCCGGCTCCGCGCGGCAGGATGATGTTGGCGGGTTTTAAGCCCTGCTCTACACGCTTCTGGTTCACAGGGTGGTCTTTCAGCTTCTGGTAGCTGAGCCGAACGAACTGGTTGACAATTCGGGCGGTGCGTCGGGCGGCGGAGTCATCGGGGTCTATTGCCTGCACCTCGTGTACCGTTTCGCCTTCCGCGTGTGGGTCGGCGTCGGTGATTTTGGGAGACAGCCCGGGTCCGCGCAGGATGAGCGCGCCGCGGTGCGCCACCGACTCTTTGAAGAACACCTGTACGTCTTCGATGAAGATACCGTTGACCTCCGCTGCGAGCTGGTCGGTTCCTTCGGTAATGCGTCCGGCGCGACGGTCGATGACCACCATGTTTTCGTCCACCGTGCTGAAGTTGCAGCGGAAAGCGATGTCGCCTCCGCGTACCTCCATGCCTACGCCCAGCGCTTCAAAAGGTCCCCGTCCGGTGTAAACGGCATAGGGGTCGTAGCCTAACAGAGCGAGATGTCCGGTGTCACTGCCGACGCGCACTCCGGGAGCAATCAGGTCCATCAAACCGGTTTCGCCCTCTGCGGCGAGGCGGTCCATGTTGGGTGTATGCGCGGCTTCGATGGGGGTCTTGCCGCCTAAGGCGGGATGGGGTCGGTCTGCCATCCCGTCGCCGATAAGCACAATCGCCTTGCGGGTTTCGGAAGATACTGCCATCGAGCGAACCTCCTGGTGGGAATGTTGCTCCTTTCTCTTCCGCACAAGCGGGGCGATTTCCTGTTTGCACAGGGAATGCCAGTATCGTGCGTGAATTACACCATCGGGAATAGAAGCATGAATCGGGTGATTCAGTGTATGCTCTCCTCGCGAGCCTGCTTCGTCGGTTGCGGCGTTGCTCTGGTCGTGGCGGTCATCGGCGTGGTGTTGCTGGTGCGGTGGTGGACTGCGCCGATAGACATCCCGCGCGTGCCCCCGCCGACCTACCCTACCCCGAACGCCTTCGTGGTATACCGCAAGCTGGCAGAACAGGTGGCGGAACAACATGAGAAGAACACCGCACTGCGGATGACGTTTGACCGCGTGAGGCGCTCCGTCGATTCGGGAAAACTCTCCGTCGACAGCGAAATACGCCGTTACCTGCAGACCTGGCAGCCCACTCGCCAGGAGTATCGCAAACACCTGAATGAACCCTGCATGACCATACTCTCCTACGACGTTCGAGAAACCTTCCCCTACCTGCGAGGCTTTCGTCTATGGGCGTACGTGGAAGCGGCAGATGCATTGCTGGCGATCCGCGGCGGCGACTATCGCCGGGCGCTGGACGATTATGAAACGGTATTGCGGGTGGGCGAGGGACTATCCAACGGCGGTCTCATGGTGCATCACCTGGTTGCCAGGGTATGCCAGAACAAGGTCAGCCAGGTCATGGTCGGGTCGCTGCAACAGATGCCTTTGGAGTACTGTGACGAGCTGGTGGCGATAACCCGTCGATGGGAGCGCGTCCGGATACCCCCAGAGCAGGCATGGGAACACGAGCGTATTGCCGCGCTGAACTTACTGCATGATCTCTACGAGGGTAAAGTGCAGTTGCGGAATGTGCCCGGCAGGCTGCTCAACCTGCGAGCGGCGGCGCACGAGTTCGAACGCCTCTATCGCTTGATCAAGAGCGCGGCGGACAAACCGATCGTCCATCAAGCCAGCATACCCGACGCCAAGCATCCTGTTCTGGTGTTTGCCTTTCCCGCTATATCTGCTAACCGATTTTATCAAGCAAAAGCGGGGCAGCTGGCACGTAATCGCCTGCTTGCCATCGCCGCTGCGGTGCGGGCGTACCGCCTGCGGCACGGCAAATACCCCAGCACGCTGGCGGAAGCGGGCGTTGCCGACCTGAACAAGGACCCTTTCACCGGCGGCGAGTTCGTGTACAGAACCTCGCCCAAAGGCTTTCTGGTGTACTCGGTGGGCGAAGATGGGCGCGACGACGGAGGCAAACGGGCGGCGGATGACCGCTCGCCGGGCGACATTGGGCTGATACCCTACACCCCATCGGGTCCTGCGCCGGCGCAGCAGCCGCTGCCGCCTGGTCCGCCGGTGTGGATGAAATAGTGATGCATTTGGTGTTGCAGAAGCGTCTATAGATGTGGAGAGAGAGGCTTCATCCCCTGTAGCTCCCGCAAACAGGAGGACTCTCCGTTTCCCTCTTCGCGTGCGGGGAGGCTGGGGGGGCAGAGTAGCTGGAGGTGATGACAGTGAAGATCAGGATAGCTCTCATTCTGCTGGCGATGCTCGTAGCGCTGGGAGCATGGGCGCAAGAGCCGACGCGCGCCCGCAAGCGCATCGCGGTGCTGTCGTTCGATGCCCCGATGGAGTACCGCACCGCGCAGCTGGGCAACGTCATCGGCGATATGTTGACCACCGCGCTGGTGAAGATGGGACTGGAGGTGATAGAACGCTCGCAGCTGGAGGTGGTTCTACGCGAACAACAGCTGGCGCGTTCAGGCATCATTGACCCCGCTACTGCCGTTGAGATGGGCAAGATTTTAGGCGTGGATTACATCCTCGGCGGGCGCATTACCGAGTTCGGCATCCGCGACGAGAGCCAGCTGGGCGGTGTGATTGCGCAGTTCTCGGTAGGTGTGCGAGTCCGACGCAGCACGGCGCGAGTGAAGGCGGATGTGCGCCTGATCGACGTACGCACCGGACGCATTCTGATGGCGGAGACCGGCGAGGGGCGCGAAACGCGCAACGACCTCACGCTGGTGGGCGCGAAGCTGTTTGATTGGCTGGCTGGTGTGGATTTCGGCAGCCGCGAGTGGGCGGAAAGCCAGATTGGACGCGCCACGCGCAAGGCGGTAGACGACATCGCGAACAAAATCGCCGTTTATTTCCCCTCCGAAGCGGAGGTCATCGCGGTGATGTCCCCAGACGAGTTCATCATCGACCGCGGGCGTTTTCAGGGCGTGCGCGTAGGCGATAGCTACGAGGTGTTCCGCGTCTCCACTGTGCGCAACTCGAAAGGGCAGGTAGTGTGGACGGATACCGTATCGCTGGGCATGGCGAAAGTGACCGACGTACAGGATGAACGGGCGAAGCTGCGCTTCACTCGTCGCGCTAAAGAGGCTGAGGAGGTGAAAGAGGGAGACATCGTGCGGGCGGTGAACAACGCCAAACGCTGAAGGGAGGGGAGAAGATGAATTTCCCTAAAAACAGGATGCGCATTACCTATTCGCACGAAGGCAGGCAGTC
>JANWYZ010000380.1 GCA_025054895.1 bacterium
GGTTCGTCTCAGGTATCGTCGGCAATCGCTTCAGTGGCGAGCATCAGCGAGGAGGCGGCTGCAAGCGCGGAAGAGCTGAACGCCGCATCAGAGGAAGTTTCCGCCGCGGTACGGGAGCTGACCAGCATGGCGCAACATCTTCAGGATATAGTCGATCAGTTCCGCTATGATACCGAACCCAGCCAGACGAGTGCATTGCCGCGCGCCGCATAACTGTATTTTCACTGAGAATACAACCCCTCTCTGCTCTGAGAGGGGTTTTTGTTTTAGCTGGCGCGCACAAAGGCTCTTCCTGCAGTCCAAACGGCGGGTATAATCTAAGAAGGATGTGGGCAGCTTTCAGCGGGTTGCCCCCGTGGGTTTTGGGAACATTAGAGCAGTACCGCCCAAATCTGTACGGAGGGGTTGCAAAGTTGCAATTCATCGACCAGTTGAAGTTCAACGAGCAAGGGCTGATCCCTGCTATTGTACAGGATGCAGAGAACGGCGATGTGTTAATGATGGCGTGGATGAATCGAGAGGCTCTCGAACGAACTCTTGAAACGGGTAAAGCTACTTACTGGAGCCGTTCACGCCAGAAGTTCTGGGTGAAAGGCGAGACCTCCGGGCATTTTCAGGAAGTGCAGGGTGTTTACATCGACTGCGACGCAGATGTAGTGCTGTTGAAGGTGAAGCAGGCGGGGGCGGCGTGCCACGAAGGCTACCGCAGTTGCTTCTTCCGCCGCGTGGAGCCTGAGACGGGCGAATTGCAGGTGATGCTGGAGCGGCTGGTGAACCCAGAAGAGGTCTACTCGCGCTGATGTCTCAGCTGGCACAACAGGTATGGCGACGTTATACGCAGGGGCGCAGCCTGCAGGTTCGCGCAGTAGCGCGCTTTGAACACCTGGCGCTGGAAGCAAAGCCAAGTGTGTACGAGAATACCGACCCTGCGCGCTGGAGGCAGATGGAACAGCAGGTAAAGCGGCTTGCCGGGCAAGAGATACGTACGGAAGTGATGGTGCAACGCCCGAATCGACTATTTCTGGAAGAGCGATCCGCCTTTGGCTGGTTCCGCAGTGTATGTGATGGCAGGACGTGGCAGGCGCAACTGCAGGACGGAGAGGTGATAAAAACCCCTGCACCAGGCACCTTGTCTCAGATGGC
>JANWYZ010000381.1 GCA_025054895.1 bacterium
CGATGCTTCGCTTGAACGCCGCGAAGCCGTTAAAGTCGAATCGCAAAAGCAAATTTCCAAACTCCACTTGAATGACGGCGCAACCCGCGTCGCAAATCACGCTGCCGCTCGCCGTTTGGCAAACCACTCTTTTGGTTGATCGCGTTTGCATCGCTTGTTCTCCCAATTCTCTTATTTAGACTTAATCTAAAATATGAAGAAAAGGAAAAAACTCCAAACGAGCCAAAACGACGGGAAATGAACGAAACTTGGGAAAAAGCGAGAGAAGTTGGCAAGGGGATTTAGCGCGTCTCGAAATCTTGCGTCAAGAGTTCCGCCGCGAATTTGCCCGAAAGCGTAACCATCGGCGCGCCGCCGCCCGGATGCGCGCTTCCGCTCGCCAAATACAAGCCTTTCACCTTGCCGCGATTGCGCGGACGCAGAAACGCGCTCGCTCTGCTGTTCGAGGAAACGCCGTAAATCGAGCCGCGAAACGCATTGAACTTCTCCTTCAACTCGACGGGCGTGATGACGCGCTCGAACTCTATCTGCTCGTCAAGCCGCGAAAAACCAAGCGATTTCAGGCGACGAACGACCAAGTGGCGATACGCCGCTTGGTTTTTCTCCCAATCGTAATCGGGCGAAAGATAGGGCGCGTTAATCAAGACGAACCAATTTTCTTTTCCTTTCGGAGCTTGTCCGTCGTCGCTCTTGGCGGAAATCGAGACGTAAATCGTTGGCTCGCTCGGCATGACGCGACGCTCGAAAATTTCGGCGAACTCCTTTTCGTAATCCGACGAGAAGAAAATGTTGTGATGCTCCAATTGCGCGTGGGTCGCCGCCACGCCCAAGCACATAACGAAGCCCGAACACGAGGCTTCATATTTGGCTTCGACCTTTGCGTCGCCGAGCAGATGCGCGTAGGTGTGAACCGCGTCGTCGTTGCTGACGATGGCGTCGCACGAAATCGTTTCGCCATCCGCGAGCTTTGCGCCCGACACTTTGCCATTGGCGGTCAAAATTTTCTCGACGCTTCGGTTGAAATGAAACTCCGCGCCGAGCTCTTCGGCA
>JANWYZ010000382.1 GCA_025054895.1 bacterium
GGAGAAAAAACGATGCGCGCTGTGAAATGCTTGCTCATTACGATATGGCTGGCTGGATGGAGCATCTTATCCTTTGCAGATTCTGATGCACCGCCGCGCTACTGGAAGCTGACCATTTTGCACACCAATGATACGCACGGTAACCTGTTCCCATTTAACTACCCCGACCCGCCTGACCCCAGTACGCAGGAGGCGCAGCTGGCGCTGCGCCGTAACATCGGCGGAGTCGCAAGGCGTGCTACGCTGGTCAAACAGTTGCGCCACACCTTCGGCACGACGTGGGTAGTAGACGTGGGCGACTTTCACGATGGCACGGCGTTCTCCATCGAGCACCGTGGGCAAGCGGACGTGGCGGCGATGAACGCGCTCGGTTACACTATCGCCACTCACGGCAACCATGAGTTCAACAATACACGCGCCCAGTGGCAACAGCTGGCGCAGATGGCGAAGTTCCCGGTGGTGTGCGCGAACGTGATGGACTCCAGCACCAAACAGCCCCTGCTGAAGCCGTACGAGCTAATGCAGGTGGAGGGGGCGCGTATTGCGGTGTTTGGTCTGGTAACCGAGAGCACGCGCGGTTATCCTGCCACCCGCGAGGGGATAGAGATACTGGATGCTATCGATACCGCCCGCCGTCTTGTACCGGAGTTGCGCAGCCGGGCAGATGTGGTGGTGCTACTGTCGCACCTGGGCTACGAAGTAGACCAGCGGCTGGCGCGAGAAGTGCCCGGTATCGACATCATTGTCGGCGGACATTCTCATACTCGGCTTGCCAAACCTGACTTCGTGCCCGCAGGGGAGCTGACCAGCGCGTTCCAGAAGAACGGCACAGTCATCGCGCAGGCGTTCCAGTGGGGTGGGGAGCTGGGCAAGCTGGAGATTATCCTGCGGCGCGACCCACAGACGGGCAAGTGGACCTTAATGAGTTACCGCGGCGAACTGATACTGGTATCGCCTGACATTCCAGA
>JANWYZ010000383.1 GCA_025054895.1 bacterium
CGCCGAGCCGCCATAGCACACCACAGGCGACAGGTAGGCGTAATTGTAGCCCGTGTTCGCTGTGAGTGAGTAGCACATCTCCCGCTCCTGCTGGTTGCGCGGCGGTCGCCCCTGACAGTTCGCCAGAATCTCGTCCCGCGCGTTCGGATCTGAAGGGCAGCGGAACAGCGTCCAGTCCTTCATATAAGGCTGCAGCAGTTGCTGCATATAGCGGTTAGGCAATCCGAGACCTGCGAAAGAAGCGGTGTACTCCGTGAGCGGCATAAAGGTATCAAAGTCCGCGCTGTACGCCGCTACTGCGCGCGCCACCTGATAAAAGCGTGAGGCGCAGGTGGTTTGGCGTGCGCTCTCCCGCGCACTCGAGAGAACAGGAAACAGTATCGCCGCCAGTATTGCGATAATCGCGATAACAACCAACAGTTCGATAAGCGTAAATCCGCGTATTTTCAGCATTTGCGCCTCCTGTAAAGCTCTGCTCAAAGACTGTTTTAAGAAGCCCTACTGTGTAGCGGCGGCGTTCCGCCGAAGCGCATGCGTAGCACGGACAGTCCTGTCCGTGCGTTGTCAGCGAGGACACTGACGCAACGGCTTGGACAAGACTGTCCAAGCCACAGAGAGCTTTGACCGAGTGGATAAAGCAGTACGCTTATGCGTTAGGGTTTGACTTAGTGGGGGTTGCGCCTGCGCAATCGCCGCCGCATGCCGATTCGTTCCTGCTCTGGCTGGCGCAGGGGTATGCAGGCGCGATGGAGTATCTGCAGCGCACTGCGAACCTGCGCATTAATCCTGCTGAACTCCTGCCCGACGCCCACAGCGCGGTGGTAGTGGGGCTGAACTATGCGCCTGCCGAGTTGCCCGAAACCGACTACCGCATCGCCCGCTACGCGCTCGGCGACGATTATCACACCGTGATTCGTGAAAAGCTGGAGACGCTGCTTGGCGCGATTCAGGCGATCGAGCCGTCG
>JANWYZ010000384.1 GCA_025054895.1 bacterium
CGTTCGGCAGGCGGAACTTCATCAGGTTCAGACTGGCAAGGTTGCACGCCGTGTCGTTTAGGAATACGAACTCCGAACAGTTCGCCACGACCAGTCCGTTGACTATGTAAGTGTTGTGGCGCGGTTCCGTGAGGTTGAAAGTTAGTTCATAGCCGACGAACTCGCGTTCTACGAGCTGCGCGTCCAGATGGATATTGTAGAACTCGTGCTCGCGCACCCAGCGTTCCAGAGTTTCCTGTTTACGGGGCAGGCTGAAGCCAACGTACTCGCAGAAACGAGCGAGCGAGGGACCTGTAATCCGCAAGTCATACGAAGGCGTGCCTGAGTTGTATTCGACGGCTTTCCCGTCGCGCTTGCGTGTGTAGCGAAAGCCCGATTTTTTCGGCTTTTGCGCGTAGATGCGACTCTGGATGCCGAACATCAGCAGCAGTTGCTGCACTTCTTGAAGCAGCTTAAGCGATTTGCTGCCCAGCCCTACATACCGCGTGCCGTTGCGCGTGTTGTCGCGGGCGCAGCCATCCGCGCTGAACAGTCCGCGCAGGTAGGCGGCGACAATCGGCGCGGGGGCTTGGAAAAGGCTCCGAGGGATGCGCTTCTCGGCGGCGGTCGCACGACGCATCCCGAGCTGCTCCAAGAAGCGATTCAGTGTGGCGCGTGTGGTGCGCATCTGCACCGTGCCGTTTGCCTGATGGCTGATGTTGGGGCGCAGTCCCATCGACTCCAGCACCGCTTTGTGGCGCGGCAACAAATGTTGTCGGTCTTCGGGCGAGCCGTAAATCCATGTAATCATGTTGGTGGAGGGCACGAATGAGCCGTCGCCTGTCAGGTGTCCCAGCAGCTCGGCTAACGGCTCTGACCATTCTGTGGGCAGGTTCAGCTTGGCGCGCCGCTCGCCCTTCGCACGGAGTTTGCCGAACTCGCTTTCACACGGGAGCT
>JANWYZ010000385.1 GCA_025054895.1 bacterium
AGGGAGAGTGATTTTGTCCCAACCACCGCTGGCGTTCCTGTGGTAGGCAGTACTGCCCGCTCTGCCCAGACGCACCCAGCCGCCGCCCGTCGTCTGGTCTAACACCAACAGCATCTCTCGATACTGATTGGTTCCTACAGGGTAACGCACGCGGTAGACGGCAGCGCGCACGTTGCGCCGCTCTACGTCGCCCACGCGCGTGCCACTGGAGGGGAACCACACCGAGATGCGATAGCGAGCGGGACGGGCAATGAGAGGGTTATAGTCTGCGCTGTTGGGGTCCAGCTCAGCGGGGGTGGCGTTGCGCCAGCGCACCTCTACCGTCGCGCCGCTGGTGGGGTCATCGGCGTCGGTGGGGTTGACCGCCGTCGCGTAGTCGTAGCTGTCGCGGAAACCGTCGGTAGCGGCGTTGGCGTTGAGGATGCTGATGGTCTCCACACTGCCACGAACCACCGTGTAGTCGCCTGCGCGGTTGACGCCGTCGCGGTCGATTTCCAGCGTGATGCCCCGCTCCTGCTGGGCGGGCCACCACCAGCGCAGGAACGCCCTACCCGGACCGTTCTCCGTGCTCAGGTTGGTCGCCCCCGTGCGCTGCGGGTTGAGGCGGAACATGGGAAAATCGTCCCCCATCGCCACCATCGGCGCAAGCAGTATCACCCCAATCCACCAGATCAGAAACCCTCTTCTCACCGTTGCCATCTCTATCCCAACCTCACTTCGCTCGGCTGTGGTTACATCTATGTTGTTTGACGAACCCGATTGCTTGTTCGTTCGCTGTTGGCTATGCGGGAATTGCCCTTCAGCCCAAGCAGGCTAAAGCCTGCACTACGAACACTTGAGTTTGTTGTGCGCACTTCAGTGCGCTGTCACGGCTCCGTTGTCATTCTGAAGTCTATGTTGTTTGTCA
>JANWYZ010000386.1 GCA_025054895.1 bacterium
CATACCCAGCGGCAGCTCGTAGGGAATGTCGTGCATTACTTTCAGCAGGTCGGGGTCGTATTTGGCGTAGAACTCCAGCTCCGCGTTCGCCAGCGTTTCGCCTGCGGGAGGATTAGTGCGAAAGTGATACCACAGGCTGTATGGCACGCGGTCTACCGCCTCGCCCCGTATGGCTGCTTGTATCCGTTCCGATTTGGTCATGTCCGCCCTCCTCTGGCTCGATTCATTGACGGCTCTACGAGAGGCTTGCTTGGGGAAGCACTGACATGCTTCACTACAAGCTCCCTCGGTGCCACGTTTGTCATGTGCACTTCAGTGCGCTTTCACCACAGCGGCTCGGCAGGAGCCTCGCCCTCCAAAACCTCTGTCCTGCCAAGCGTCGGCGAAGCATCTCGTCCCTCCTGTCATGCTGAGCGTTAGCGAAGCATCTCATGCCCCGCTGAAACGAGATTCTTGGCTTCGCTCAGAATGACAGTGTGGAGCATCCGACGCCTTCCAAACAACATCTGGAGGGCGAGGCTCACGCCGAGCCGTTGAACCTGCGCGGTCGCGACGGAGCGCGACCCTCCAGTTGTTGTCATACTGAGCGTTAGCGAAGCATCTCTGCACATTGCCAAACCGACGATTCTTCGCTTCGCTCAGAATGGCGGAATAGTCAATCCCCCCTTGTCATGCTGAGCGTTAGCGAAGCATCTCAACCCTTCACTTCGCTCAGAACGACAAGCGAGTCCCCATGCCCTGCTCAGGGCGATGAGTCCTACTGTACCGCCGCCCAGCGCAGACCCTCCGTATCCCACCAGCGTTGTGTCACCTGCTCCACGAAGTCGGCAACTTCCTCGCCCCGCGCCAGCAGCAGTTGCGACCGAGTCGCCTCGAAC
>JANWYZ010000387.1 GCA_025054895.1 bacterium
CTAGTGGGGTGCGGTGGTGGAGAGGAGACGTTGCCTCCAGATTCCACGCCGCCCATCATTGGAACGCCCGCCATCACCCGCGAAGCAGGCACGAACCGCGTGCAGGTGCGAGTGCAGGTGTTCGACACGGGAACTGGTGTCGCAGCGGTCACCGCTCTGGTGGTCGGCACAGACCCTACACCAGCTCCGGTTCCCCTGCAACAGGTCGCGGGCACCGAGGAGTATCAGGTGACCCTCCCTGTCGGCACAGTGCGCCTGCAGGTGAGGGCGGTAGACCGGAGGGGCAACGAGGCGACCTCGCCAGACATTCGCGTGCCTCCTCCCCAACCGCCGTTCTAGCAGCGAGCGTGGTAACCAGCAGCATCTGACACATCTCCTCCTCCCTGCTGCGGAGGAGGAGATGTTTTCTTGCTGGTGCTTGCCGACTTGACAGGGGAACTTTGGTAGATGTATAATATCTCCGTCAACATCGGTGAGCCGGCGTAGCTCAGTCGGTAGAGCGGCGCACTCGTAATGCGTAGGTCGGCGGTTCGAGTCCGCCCGTCGGCTCCATTCCTTCTCCCCAATTCCCCTTCGCAACCTATCCCCGCATGGTACTACATGCCCTTCGTTGCTCGAGGTCGGGCAGGATAACGCTCTCTACGGGTGCATCTCACGTAGAGGGGCAGGGACTGACTCCCGGAGACTGGCGGCGTAGCAGCTCTCTTGACCTACGCATTACGAGTGCGGCGCTCGAAAAAGAACAGGAGGGCAGCGCTGTGGCTGCCCTCGCTCGTGCAGTCTACGCGACCTGCACCACGCGGAACACCTCTTTCACCCGACGGTATCCGCAGCGCTTGTCGGTGCACGTAAGCACGTACACGCTAT
>JANWYZ010000388.1 GCA_025054895.1 bacterium
GGCAGGCACCAAGGCGTAGAAGTTGACACGGGTCAGAGTAGAGATGTCCAGCGTGAGGGCGCGTTCCAGCAGTGTCCCCACCAGAATGATGAAGAAGATGGGGAAGATGACCTGCCAGAAGACGTCGAGCGCGCTCACCAGCTGCCTCCGAAAGGTCTTTTCCTTAGGAGGGAAGCGCGTTGGGCATCGCCAAGAGACAGGAGATGATTCGAATGGATGCTATCTTCGCTCGCCACAATCAGGTTGGAGCGCGTATGGCAGGCGACGTCCTGAGGGGTCGGGCGACCGCTCGTCGGGAACCACTCGCTGGCGATGGAGACTTCGGTCTTCATGTCGCGCCTCGACTCCGTTCATGCAGGTCATTCTGTCATTCTGAGCGAAGCGAAGAATCCCGTCCCCGCCTTGCTGGAGATGCTTCGCTTGCGCTCAGCATGACAGGAAAATGCCTCGCCCCTGCTCAGTATGACGCGAGCGACTGTCATCCTGAGCGAAGCGAAGAAGCTCGATGTCTGCATGGTGGACGCGACGGAGCGCGTCCCTCCAGGGCGAACGCTCACGTTTGGCAATGCGTTACTGCCTGCGGAGCGTGTCATGGTTGGCGCGTCAGTCTATCACATCGCTTTTTTCAAACACCATTCGTGCCGTTTACCAGAAAGGTATAATCTAAAGCGAAACCTTCCAGGAAGTCAACGTGGAGAGGAGACCATGCATCCTGTGCTGTTCCGCCTCGGCTCGCTAGAAGTGCGCTCCTACGGCGTGATGATTGTAATAGGCTTTGCGCTGGCAGTGTGGTGGTCGCGGCGCGTGGCTCCACGCTATAGCATTGACCCCGATCAGATTTTGGACCTCGTGTTGGTCACGGCGC
>JANWYZ010000389.1 GCA_025054895.1 bacterium
GGGCTATATCATCGTGGATGGTCAAACCGTGTGGTCGGAATTCGTGAATTCCTTCGACTCGGTCGGAGTATGGTATTCCCTCACGGTGGAGGTCAACGAAGGTTCTACCGTCGATTTCGCCATCGACCCCCTCTTTAATAACTGGTGCGATCATGTGGTCTTCACCGCCACGATTTCCATCGAGCCTCTCCCTGGCGATGTGAACGGGGACGGCATCGTGGATGATGCGGATCTCCTGATCGTTCTCTTTAACTTTGGGCGTAGTCGCTAAAGCGTAACCATTCACCCGGGGTGTGCCTTGTTGAGATACTCCGCCCTCGAAGCGGAACAGCGACTTCACCGAACAAAACCCCTCATTCCGAGCGGGGGCGGAGAACCACCCCAATAAGGAGGTTCAGTCGTGCGAAAACGAGGATTTACCTTGATAGAGTTGCTGGTCGTTATCGCGATTATCGCGATCCTGGCGGCGATCCTTTTCCCGGTCTTCGCGCGAGTCAGGGAAAAGGCTCGTCAAGCAGACTGCCTGAGCAATGTCCGACAGTTAGGCATCGGTTTCGGGCTTTATATGAACGACTGGGAAGGAACTTTCCCACCCGCTGGTTGCGTCACTGTGGGCAATCGGGGCTGGGTACGCACTTTCAACCACCATCAGGTGGACGTCGCCTTGGGCGCGCTGTTCCCCTATGTGAAAGACCGAAACCTCTACTTTTGTCGCACCGACCCGCAGAAAGAGGTCAACCGATTGTCCTACTCCATGAACTATTGCCTGAACACTGTGCATGAGAGCCGGGTGAATTTTCCAGCGGCTACGGTCATGTTGATGGAGGAATCGGAAACCAGCGCGACGGGGCGTGGCTTGAAC
>JANWYZ010000038.1 GCA_025054895.1 bacterium
CTTGACCACGCAAACCTGCCAGATGGAGGGGCGTGCGACGCATCCCTCTCGGTTGACACCAGTACCAACGCTGTGTTATGCTTGATGGGAAGGTGTTACGTAATGGCAAAACTGAAGCGGTTCGGAGTTTCCATTCCGGCGGAACTGGTAGACGCCTTCGACCGCCTGATAGAGGCAAAAGGCTACCCAAACCGGTCGGAGGCGATTCGCGACCTCATGCGCGACGCGCTGGTGGAGAGCGAGTGGGAAAGCGATGCTGGCGAGGTAGTTGGCACGGTGACCATCGTGTACCACCACGAAGCGCGAGACCTGTCGCGCAAAATGACCCAAATGCAGCATGAGGCAGGAGATGTGGTAATATGTACCACTCACGTGCATCTGGACGAGCACAATTGTATGGAGGTGGTAGTGGTGCGTGGCTCCGCCGCGCAGGTGCGCGCCATTGCGGATAAGCTGATTAGCATGAAGGGGGTCAAGCACGGCAAACTGGTGTGTACCACAACCGGCAAGTCGCTCGCGTGAGAGCGGTTTTCTTTTTGTGCAGAAGCGTAACACGATTTTGAAAAAGCGGTAGACCGCCCATGCCACGCCGTCGCCGAGGACCGTTTGCCTACGGCAGAGAAGATGAGCCAGTTGTTAACGCGCTGCGGCTGGGTAGATGTCGAGGTTATCGGCGAGCCCGAGTTCTATCTGGCGCGCGCTCAAAACCAGTGGGGGTGCGATAGTGAGTACAGCAGCTCCACAACACGGGCAGACGGTTGCCCCTTCAGGAAGTCCCTCCCCACATTGGATGCAGGTATTCATCGTGTTTACCTCCTTCCAAAGCGATACCCCCGAATGGCGGCATCGTTCGTGAGAATCACGAAGTCGGCGACGCAGGCGGTGTTCGCAGGAGCTGCTATCTCCAGGACGTGCATGCCTTTTGATAGGGACACTGTCTCCGTACGTAGCGTATCCACTCCTTCCACAGGAGCATCCTCAACCTGTAGGGGCTTACCGTCCAGCACTACGCGCGGAACCACCAGGCTGCTTTCGACGATACACCGCACAAAGAGCGTGTATCTGCCGGGCGCATCGACCGGAAAGCGGGTACGGATGGATTTGCCTGCAGACAGCTGCACGCAGGTATCGCCTGCGCCAGGGCTACAGTGGGATAGCGCCCGCTTCTTCTGCCCGCGCAGGTCGGTGAACCCCTCGCACTGCAACAGCAGCTCCTTTGGCTGCTCGCTGAAAGGCACCACCGCCATTCCCCTGGCAGGAACCTGTACACGCACTGTGCCTGCAGGCGGGTTTTGCACCTGTGGATATGCGCTGAACATCTCCCTGGTCAGACGCAGTTCGCGCGTGACCGGCTGTGCTGTGCTGTTGTAGAACAAGATACGGTCGGTCAGCAGAGAAGTAAACACACCGTCTGCCTGGTCGTCTACGAGCGGCGCGTTGCGATGCGCAGGAGACAGCTCCGAAAGATGATACACCAGCCGACGCAGCACTTCCACGTATGCCGAAACGCCCCCCTGCGCGCGGCGTACTGGCACAAACACACATAGCCCTTTCCCCAGCTTCTGCGTCCAGCGTGTTGCCAGCGATTGCTGGTCAATCTGGTAAGCATAGGTTCCCTTGGGCGCGGTGTCCAGCGGAGGCTCCTGGCTGTTCAGGGCGGTCAATTTGACTTCCTCTATGCGCACACCTTTTCCCGATTTGCTCCCACCTTGCGACACCGCGCGAATGCTGAGCAGAAACGTGCTATCTGACCTCACCCACTCGCCGGGAATAACGAACTTGTACACCGTCTCGCCCGGGCTGTCCAGATAGCCAAGCAAGTTTTGACCAAAGCGCACTTCGTAACGCACAGCACCCGCTTCGCGAGGCAACAGGGCGCGAAGGGTGAGACTATAAGCTTGCCCGGCTTTGAGCAGCAACCCGATCTGAGCATTCGAGCCAGTCCACCGCCATGTGCGTCCGTTATCCTTCTCCGGCGGCGACCACTCGCCGTGCAAGAACTCCGCCGTCACGGGGTCGTCCATGCGCAGGACATAGCCTCCTGCAGGCGTTTCGCCCCGGAACGTCGGCTTAAGCATCTGCAGTCTGCCCGCGTAGCCGAACAGAGTGCGCCAGGCGGCGCCGTCGCCCTCGACATTGGTTACTTTGCCGAAATCGTACGCAACTACAACACCGCCTGCCTGTACCCATTCCACAATCCTGTCCAGCACCTCCTGCTCCACCACTGTGCCCTCCCAAAACACCAGCAGGCGATACCGCTCCAGCGCGCCGCTCCGAATCATACGCTCGTCCACGATGTCGAAAGCGAACAGGTCGCGCGCCCGTGCGCAACCGTCGCGCATGGTAGGAGCTTCCCCGATATCTGCCAAACGCACTGCTGTGGTTGGGAAGAACATTGCCACGTCCACTATAGGCTTGCCCACGGTAAGGTAACGCAGATTCTGCTCGTAAACCAGCTCGTTGGTGGCAGGGTTTATCGCCCAATCGAAGAACCCTGAGGCTCCCTGTGTGATAGCTTCGAAAATCGCTTCCGTTTGACGTTGTGAGTCCAGCGTACCCGGCGTTTCCAGCCACAGCGGCGCACCATAGAAGCGGCAGGCAGAGGCGATCCGCGCTAGTACAAAGCTCTCATTTTCCGCAAGGGGCAGGTAACCAGCGTGAGGTGAACGCACAGCTACCCCATGACGCGCAGCCACCTCCACCAGCGCAGAGATGTTCGCTCCATAGCGCACGTCCTCATTGGGGAAACCGATGGGCAGCATGCGCAAAGTTTGAGGGAAGTATCTGTGCGACAGGCGACAAACTACATCGGTAAAGTAGGTCACCCCGTTTTGGTACCAGCGCACGAAATCCAGCCACCATCGCCTGCCTTCGGCTGGAGATCGTGGATAGCGCACCTCTTCCTCTTTTGTAAACTGAGTGCCCCACGCCGCATTCAGCGCGGAGAGGTCGCCGTACTTGCGCAACATCGCCCGGCGGAAGCTAACGCGCGCCTGGTCATCGCCGCACCAGAAGCCCTTGTGATTGTGAGTGTCCCCAAAACGCCGCTCCCAGTCCTCCCTCTGCTCACGAGAAGCCATGCGCGCGCCGGAAAACAATCCCGCCTCGCCGTAGTCGCCGTGAATGCCCAGCACCAGCGCATCCAGCCGCGGCGCCGCCCCCCCAAACTGCTTCGCCAGAGCAGACCACTGCCGGTCCAGCCAGCTGGCAAAGCGCGGCTCCCATGGGGAGATGGCAGGTATTTCCTCGTTGTGCTCCACACAGCGCGTCAATGCGGGCTTCTCCCTCTCGATGTACCACCTTGGGGGAAAAGCATGATGGGGGAACAGCGCAAACAGGAAACCTTCTCGTTTGGCTTGCTCGAAAACTTCTTCAGCTGCCGTCCAGTCCCATTGACCAGGCGATACCTCGTTGCTGGCAAGGTGGTCGGTATCGTATTGCCACAGACAGAAGCCCAGCAGGCGCAGGGTAGAGAGCCACTCCGGCTTTGCCCCACCGAAACTGAGCACCATGCGTGCGCCGGGTTCAGCAGGCTTCGCCAGTTCGCTTGCGGACGCAGGGGCTGTGTACACTCGCACAAAGCGGCGCACATCCTTCTCCGCTCTGCGCTGCCCTGCCGCGAACGTGGTCAGCACTATCCAGCAGATGCCCGCAGCCAACCACAGCAAGCTTATCCGCTTCATGTTTGTATCTATTCGCCGGAGATACCCAAGCTCCTGCAGAGGGCTGTACAGTAAATCCCCATCCTGAAGCGGGTGCTTCTACTCTCTTACCTTAGCCACCTCTCGCGACCTTTGCCACTCCGCTTTGAGGTAGTCCAGAAACGCTTCCACACGCTTATTCGCGTCTTCGCAGTGAATAGGTACAGGAACCGCCTCCAGTCCGATGGCGTCATGGCTCATCAACAACCAGTCGCCCTTCTTGAACTTGAAGGTCTGCTCGAGCAGCTCCTGCGAGATGCCAAAGGCTTCCGCGATCGCCTGACGGTCAGACTGGCGGGGCATCTTGCTCACAAAGTAGGTATGCGGCTGCGCCATGATGCTGGTGTCCAGATAGCGCACACGCTGAGTAGCAATACCAATGCCCAGGCCGAACTTGCGCCCACGTCGGGCTAGGGTCATTACCACGAAGCGCGAACGTCCGTAGCTGTCTTCCGCGCCTTCGCGCCGCTGAGGGATAAACTCGTCTGCCTCGTCGAACACGAATACCACCAGCGGGGTGATTTTACCGCTTTTGCGCCGGTTCTCGAACATTACTTCGCCCAACATAGCGGCGAAGTCGCGCAAGCGGTCGGGATCGTGCGACTGTATCACGTACAAGCCAGAAGAGTGCGGGTCATTCAACCTGCCGATGAGGTCGCCCAATGTCATCTGGAAGGCGTCATGTACATGGCGCGGGCTGATGTAGCGACGGAAGGCGTCTTCCACCGCATCGCGCAAGGACTGAAAGGCTTCTCGGGCGTCATTGGTGCTGAGCAGTCCGCTGTCGAACATCTGTTCTATCCACTCGGACAGCCTCGGCGCGCTTTCCTCATCGAAGGGCGTATGGTCCTCGTTAGCTATCCAGTTGCGCACTTGCTGGCGTATTTGCGCATCGTTCTTGCCAAGCCTGCCGCGTGGATTCCAGTTTCTTTCTACCAATCTGCCCAGTGTGGGCGCCTTTTCGCGATACAGGTGTACCCTTGCGCCCTTAGGATTCAGCAAACGTCGCCACGCGAAGCGGAAGTCACTGCGCCTGCCCACCAGCGCACGCGGGTAAAGCGTGGTCTGCGCCAGCGCGGTCAACGCCTTGCTGAAGGCTTCGTTAGTGGGCTGTTCCATAAACTGCAACACATCCTCCGGCAGGGTCTCCTCCGTGAGCGACAGCAAGCAAGCATCAGGAGCCTTCACCAGCCAGTCTGCCAGCAATACGCTGTACTCGCCCATCAGGTCGAACAGCACTACCTTCACGCTTTCGCGCAGGGATTCCTGGGTGGGTTCATCCGCGCAAAAGGTGGTCAATACCTTATCGACCAGCGTGCTGACCAGGTTGGACTTGCCCGCGCCTGTGAAACCGAAGATGGCGAAGTGTGTGCGCAGCAGATCGTCCGCAGAGACCTTCACCCCTACCAGCGGATCGCGCACCAGATTGCCTACAGTGAAGGTAGGAATACCCTCGGGAAGACTGGCGTTGAGCACGTGTTCGGTACTGAGAGTATCGAGCAACAGGACGCGCGCTCCTACCATCGGCAGGTTGCTCTCCTCCTGAAGGTAGGTCTGATCTCCTCGCTCCACAATTTCCAGGTTGGTAGGGATGGCGATGCAACGGATTTTGGTCACATCTTCGGTAGGCTCGCTTTCCTGCTCTTCCCAATCGCGCACCGCGCTGCGCGCCGCCTCCACCACGAAACCGGGGTAGCCCTGCGGGTTCTCGCCCAGCGCGTAGTGGATGGGCAGGATGGATACCACCTCCAGGATGGAGCGGTGGCTCCCCATCTGGTCCGATGCGAAATTGGGCACTGCCAGCAACGCGCCCTCGCGAATGAGGTTCATCGCCTGGCGTGTGTAGTCGAACCAAACTTCGAACTCGTAGCGCGACTCGGGGTCCTCTTGGATACGGATAAGCGTGCCTTCCAGCCCCTTGACAAACTTCATGATGGCTCCCTCCTGTGGCGTTCTCCCTCCTCACGCAGATGGCGCAGGGTGCGGGCAATCGGGTTGGAGTGGAACGGGATTTCACTGCTCAGGATCATCTCTCTGGCGCGTTTACCCACTGTTTTCGCCCCCTGGTCCGCCTTGTGCAGCGGGTCGGGATACCCAATCACTTCGGGGAAGTGGTTGCGTGTGAGCACGTCTAGCAGGTACATCATCACCTGCTGTACAGCATTGTCGGCTTCGGCATCGAGGTAGAGTAGAGGTTTTATCGTGCCCACGCGCTCATTGCGCACGATAACATCGTGCTCCATTGCCCCTTTGTCCCACCTCGGTACCGCCAACCTGTCGAGGAAGATAACGTGCCCGCTGATGGGCGTACGTTTGTCGCGCGACAGGAAAAATTGCGCCAGCGAGCGCAGGAACAATCGTTCCGGCGAGACGATCTCCCCGATTCGACTGGGCGTGCCAATAATCGTCGGCTCCTGCGTGAACTCATCGATGCCCAGACGCAACGTCTGGAAGACCGAGTCAAACTCGATGGTGCTCCAGGGCGCCTCCAGCGACGTGTCGCAATACAGCGGCACAGTTTCCAGAAAGATGCGGTCGGTCCAGGGCAAGGGAGCGACCTCTATCTCCTGCAGCTCAGGATACACGCCGAGCTGTTTCATCACGCCCATGTAGTTGCGCGTGAGATAGCGCGACTCGGAGTCCTTCACCACGCCCACCAGCAAGATGTTGCGCTCCCAACACTGCTCTATCAGCGCCCTCAGCCCAACAGTGGTCAGGAAATGTACATCTTCGGGCGACATCCACCGCTGGCGGCGCAGGCCGGGGCGGTCAGGGTCGGGTGTTTCGTAAACCAGCGCAGAGGGGTCTTTCTGCACAAACAGCCGTTCACAGATGCTTTCGAACAGGCTGAGGGTGTACCGCCACGAGTCGCGGCAAGCGTAACGGGTGCGCAAGTTGCCTTCAACATCTAACTCGCATAAGGGTACCGGCTTATCAGTGAGGATGCGTACCGCGCTTAGTAGATCATCGGATGAGAGCCGCAGACTCTGACGCAGGTCGTCCAGAGGAATACTCTGCGTGTTCCGGTGATGAAACTCAGCCAGCACCGCCAGATGCCTGCCGAACCGCTTGGTAGTGGGCACGCCCAGCTCCCGCGAGACGGGATGCATGAAAGCCACGCGCACGTCGAAAGAGTCTAACTCGCGCCGGTCGTGAGGATAGCCCACCAGCTCCGTGCCCGCGCCGTGCGACACCGCCGCCATCAACCCGCTGAGCGACTGGTCGAGCATAATGAGACGCGGGTAGTCGTGTGTACTTGCGCTGGCGACCGAGTAGGCGAGGTAAATCTCCGCCAGCTGCATCAGGCTGGTGTGGATGTTGGAGAGGTCTACGCGGTGTGCATCGCTCACAACGAAGGTCTCTTCTTTCTCGGCGTGGTACACATCTTCAATCGTGGCGAATGGCACGGGCACATACGCCACCAGCGATACATCGCGTTCCAGCCCCCAGCGTTCGTACTGCACCACCGGTGGATCGCTTTTCAGCCTTACCGAGCCCTTCGCCCCGTACGCCCCGCCAAAAAACACCACGAAATCCTGAAAGGCGTCTTTGTAACAGGTTCCGTCTATAGCAACGAAATCGATGCGGTCGGTGTCCAGAATGCGTTCCGCCGCCTCGCGCAGACGCCGTCGGTAGTTTTCCGAACGGAACCTCTCAGCAAAGGGCAGAATAAGGCGATGGAAAAACTGATGGTAGAACTGGCAACCGTTCTCCAACCGGTCTCGATACAGCTGCTCGAACCGGTTGCGCGAGAAAGCCAGCGAGTCGCGATACCCCTTCAGGATTTCTGACAACACAGACATGTTCTATGTCACCGCGCTCCCCGTGCTAGCGATTTGACATCGCAGTTACTCCCCCACATCCCTCAGAAACACTGCCAGTCCCTCAGGCGATTGCTTCCCAGGAGGCACACGATGCAGCTCCCATGTTACCTCCAGCGACACACTCTCCCCTTTTCGCAATACCTTCAGGGGCGAAGTGAACTCCAGCTCGATATACGGCAGCGCGTCCGAGTTCGAGAAAATCTGCGCATGATCGCCAGGACGAAAATCCGCCAGATCGCTGATAGGCGAACGATGCACCACCAGATAGGGCGATTTGAACCACGCCAGCACCTCAGCGTCACACCCCAGCTTGACCGCCACCTCAGAACGACGCTCTGGCAGCAGAATATCTGGCGCCAACCGGCGCACTGCCTTCCACGCATCCAGGCTAAAAAGCTTGTATCCCTCGCTCAAGGTGGAGCCGGGATACAGCCGAACCAGCAGCAGGTCTGGCACAGGCAGCTGCGCCACCACCCAAGCAGCAACAGGGAAATCTGCTCCATCGCGTAGTTTCTCCAGCCGCGTCAGGATATGTACCCGCGTGCCCGAAGGCTCCAGACGCACCTCGCGCACAACGCGCACGCCGTATCCAGCAACCAGAGGGGAGGATAACCGAACGACATTACCGTTCACAATCTCCACCTGATGAGGTACCTGGTCGGTCGCCGAAGGAGGAGGCCAGCCCCTGCCGATACGCTGGGGCCACTCGTCCTGCGGCCATACCCATGCTTTATCCCCTCCGTGATTAAGCCATTCGCCCGGCTTGACTGGCTTGCCCTCGGTAGCGGGATTCACCCAGAGCGTATTCGGCTCACCCGCAAACCCATAATGCATGATGCGCGCGATGGACGGTACGACAATCACCTCCACCGTGCCGTTACTCAGACGGTAGCTGTCCTGCCACCCCCTGTACGAGACGCGCTCTACTTTCTGCGCCCATGCAAAGGCGCAGACGGCACCCATACACAACAAGAGAACCACACACCGCACGCCATCCCTTCGCAACGGGAGCACCTCCTCCGGACGGCACGATATTACGGTCAGTATAGCATTTTTGCCAGCAAGCCGCAACCGATGGCAGTTCCGCTAAATACTTCGCGCTGTCCGTTACCTTCGACACATCTGTTGCGTCTAACAATCGGCGAGCGGTAGACTAATACTATATAGAAACAGTCGCCAATTTCAGGCAGGAAAACCGTTCGCCCCTGCCGAAGAGTGCACACCAGTAAGCTCTCTTGGCGCGACAAGAAGAACAAAGGGGAGGAAACCAGATGAAAAGCATGGCAGGCTTGCTCCAAAAAGGCGGAGTGGCAAGCATAGTGGTTGCTGCTTGCTTGCTCGGGTGGGTGAGCCCGGCACACGCCATCGAGCGCCAGTTTCTGGGCATTCGCATGTTGTCCAAAGTGCAAACTGTATTGGCGCGTTTCGGTAACCCCACACAGGTTACAGTAGGACAGGTAGCCTATAACCTGCCCGGAGCGCAGGTGGGTGCAGCCGGTGTAGCAGGCGTGCCCGGACGTGCTGGGCTAGCAGGCGCACCCGGTTTGCCCGGTATGCCCGGCGTATCCGGTTACATGGGCACGGGACCAACCCCCGGTATGCCCGCTTACGGTGGGTATGGTGGAATGCCCCCCATGGCTGGCGTCGGTGCAGCAACCGGAGGCGGTATGATAGGCGGTAGAGCTGGCATGATGCGTGGAGGTTTCGGTGGAGGCAGACTGGATGAAGAAGACGGCATGGCGATGATGGGTGGACCAACAATGGGCGGTCCGACGATGGGTGCCCCGATGATGGGGGGAGCAGTCATTGGTGCGCCCACATCCGGTACGCCTGGTCTGCCCGGTCTACCCGGAGGCATTGGCGCTCCTCCACGCCCCGGCATGCCCTCGATGCCCGGCGCCCCGGCGATGCCCGGTATGCCCGGAATGGGAGCAATGGGAGGCGCTCCTGCGGGTATCGGACTGCCGTCGGTCGGTCTGCGTACAACGCCAGGCGGCATGATGTACGAGCAGGAGACTACCCTGATTTATGAGCGACCGGGCGGCGTCATCTACGAGTTTCTGGTGAACAAGGATGGCTATGTGGTGCAAGCGAAGGCGATAGGCTATGAGGACAAATCCGGCCTGGCGCGCACTTCGCGAGGCATCAAGCTGGGCGACACTTATCAGAAAGTGGTGGCGGCGTACGGCTGGCCCAAAGAGCACCAGAACCTGGGAGCCACGCTGTACGTGAGCTATCCTAACCATCATGTCGCGTTCCAGCTTTACGATAACAAGGTGGTCTCTATCATCGTGGCAGCGATGGAGCAATAACAACTACCCACAACCCGCGCTCCGCTACATGGAGTGCACAGGAGCCAGCCTGATGGAGGAAGGTGTCTGTGGCATCACGCGCCGAAGCAGACCTGGACGAAATTCGCGCGCGCAGCGATATTGTGGAGGTGGTCTCGCAGTACGTGGCGCTGAAGCGAACAGGCAAAAACTTCAAAGGTTTGTGCCCGTTCCATGCCGAAAAGACACCTTCCTTTACCGTTAACCCCTCGCTGCAGCGGTGGCGATGTTTTGGCTGTGGACAATACGGTGACGTGTTCGATTTCATCATGCGAATCGAGAACGTCACCTTTGTGGAAGCAGCAAAGATGCTCGCGGAGCGCTTGGGGTTGGAATTCCGTACCGCCGGTGCTGCTTCTGCCCAGCAACAGAAAGACTACCGCGAGCAGATACTCCAGGCGAATCAGCTTGCCGCCCAATTCTTCCGTGAGATGCTCCAACGTTATCCACTACCCCAGCGCGTGCTTCAACAGCGCAGGGTCGCTCCTGAGACTCAAGAACGTTTCGGCATAGGCTATGCTCCGCCAGAATGGTCTGCCCTTACCAACCTTATCAGGGCGAAACAGATACCGCTCACCATCGCGGCGGAAGCAGGACTGGTAGTGCGAGCGGAAAGCGGCGAGTACTACGATCGCTTCCGTGACCGGCTGATGTTCCCGATATGGGACAGGCAAGGGCGCGTGGTTGCATTTGGTGGGCGGGCGTTGGGCGATGCACAGCCCAAATACCTCAATAGCCCCGAAACGCCTCTCTTCCGTAAGAGCCGAACCATCTACGCTCTACACCTTGCCAAGCAGCGCATAATGGCTGAACGCACCGCCCTGTTGCTGGAAGGCTATATGGACGTTGTCGCAGCACATCAGGCAGGATTCACCCATGCAATTGCCACTATGGGCACTGCCCTGACCGAAGAGCAGATAGGCGTGCTTTCACGCCTCGCCTCGCGTGTGATCGTGGTCTACGATTCGGATAGCGCAGGCGTAGAGGCGGCAAAGCGCGCTGCAGAGATACTTCAGCATCAGGAAATCGAGGTGCTTATCGCGCGTCTGCCGGACGGCGAAGACCCGGACAGCCTGTTGCGTCGGCTGGGCGCTACCGCTCTGCAGGAGTGTCTGGATAAAGCGCAATCGCTCCCCGCCTTCCTGCTGGACGACCTGCAGCGACGGTATGATATCAACACAGCAGAGGGTAGAATCAAAGTGTTGAAAGGAGCTATCCCGATTCTTGCGGCGATACCTTCGGGTATCGAGCGAGACCGGTACATCACGCAGCTGGCGCCACTCCATCCCGCCTATTTTACAAATCCCAGTATACCCGAGCAGCAAATTCGGCGGGAAGTGGAACGATTCTTGCGTTATAAAGAAGTGGGGAAGAAAAGCGAGCAGTCCGTGCCGGACACGGCTCCACCGATGGAAGTTAGCGAGCAACTTCCGCACGGGGTGGTGCGTGCAGAAAGCGCGCTGCTTCGGGGTATACTGTCAGAGGAGTGGCGACCACTGGTGCTGCATATCGCTCAGGCGGGCGATATGGCAAGCGAGGCCGCCAAACAGTTTTTCGAGTTGGTACGGCGTGCGTGGAACGCGGGTATGGAACTGCATCTGCCGTCGCTGCTCTCTGCGCTAAGCGACCCGCGTCTGCGAGAGGTGGTCTCAACACGCCTGTCGCTGGAGGAACCGCTGAACGAGCAGGTACTGCGCGACTCAGCAGCCTTCCTGCAACGGCGGCACAAACGCACGCGACAGGTGCAGATCTCTGCGCAACTGGCGCAGGATTTCTCGCCAGATAGCGTGAATTATCAAGAATACCAAAGGCTCATTGAAGAGCTACACTCCGACGTGCGACGCAACCGAAAGGAGTGAGTCAAGACGTGGAGATGGAGCATATCCACGACAACAGGCAGATGCGGCGGCTCGTACAGCAGGGCAAAGACAGAGGCTACGTCACCTCTGATGAACTCAGCGATGCCCTGTCGGAAATGGACGTGGACGCTGACGAGCTGGAGCAGATGCTGGAATTTCTGGACGTGGAAGGCATTCAAGTGGTGGATAGTGTGAAAGGTCTGCCACTGATGGATGAAGGGTACGACTTTGGTATCTCCGCCAAAGAATACGAACTGGCAGACCAGGAAATCGCCCAGCTGGAAGGTATCCCGCTAGACGACTCGGTACGCATGTGGCTGCGTGAAATCGGTAAGACGCCGCTGCTCACCCCCGAAGAAGAACAACGTCTCGCACGGCTAGTGGCTCAGGGAGACGAAGAAGCCAAGCGCAAACTCACCCTCGCTAACCTGCGCCTCGTGGTCTCGATCGCCAAACGTTATAGCGGGCGAGGCATGGCTTTCTCCGACCTGATTCAGGAAGGCAACCTGGGACTAATACGCGCCGTAGAGAAATTCGATTACCGCCGCGGCTACAAGTTCAGCACCTATGCCACCTGGTGGATCCGACAGGCAATTACCCGCGCTATTGCAGACCAGGCTCGTACCATCCGCATCCCGGTGCACATGGTGGAGACCATCAACCGCCTGATGAAACAGCGCAGCCGCCTGGAACAAAAGTTGGGACGTACCCCTACCGCCGAAGAGCTGGCAGAAGATATGGGCATCTCGGTAGACAAAGTGAACGAGATTATCCGAATTGCGCCAGAACCCCTGTCGCTGGATACCCCTGTTGGCGAGGAAGAGGATAGCCACCTGATGGACTTCATCGAGGATGACAATTGCGATTCCCCAGCCGAAGTCGCCGACCGTAGTCTGCTGCGAGACCGCATCGAGGAAGCCCTGCGTGTGCTGACCGACCGTGAGCGTGAGGTCATCAAAATGCGCTTCGGTTTAATAGATGGAATGCCCCATACGCTAGAAGAGGTCGGCAAACACTTTAACGTCACGCGCGAGCGTATCCGCCAGATTGAGGCGAAAGCGATTAAAAAGCTGCGCAACCGTAATAACTGCAAGAAGCTGCGCGACTTCTCCAGCGGTTTGTAGCCAATGCCCTCGGGACGGGTTCACGATGCCATCACGATTCTGACCGCCGCCGCTTCGGTACCGGTCATCGCCCGCATACATCCCTCTCCCGACTGGACCTCGGTTGGAGTGGGCATAGGCGCGTACCTGTTCTCCGGTCTGGCTTTATCGCCTGACCTGGACGTGAACTCTCGCGCGTACCGTCGCTGGGGCGTGTTTCGCTTCTTCTGGCTCCCGTATCAGCTACTAATCCCTCATCGCCACTGGCTTTCCCACAGCTGGCTGATAGGACCATTGCTCCGTGCGCTTTACTTCTTCTTCATGCTGTACGTGCTACTGCGGCTGGGTATGAACGCTATCGACCTGTGGATTGTGCCCATCGACCAATCGGAGATACTGCGCGTGCTGGAACAGGAACTGCGCCTGAGCCTGCAATCTCACGTCACCTGGGCGCAGTCGGCGCTGATCGGTTTGATCGCAGGAGGGTTGGTACACTCCCTCACCGACGGCTTCGTGACCTGGTTTAAGAGAACCTTGTGAGAGGCTGGGACTCTGGCACCTCGCGTCAAGAGGGGCTATAAAATACCCACCTCTTTCGGCTCCAGCAGCAACGGGAAGAACTGCCCACCCATCTTTTCGCCCGCGGGGATTACCGGAACACCTTCCAGCAACGGCTCGTTGGAGGCAGACTTTACCCCGTCGCGAAAGACGTTAATCACGGTAGCGCGGCGAGGACGCTCGGAGCGGTTCACCCCTGAGCCGTGCACCACCATTGAATGGTGAAAGGAACACTCCCCCTTCTTCAGCTCTACGGTGACGGGTTTGAACAGCGCTTTCTGCTCCTCGGTTAGAACGCTCATAATGGCTTCCATGTCTCCCGCCAGCCCAGTGATGGGCAACAGGTTCCAGCGGTGCGAGCCGGGAATGTACATCAGCGCGCCGTTCTCCTCGGTGGCGTCGTCTAACCCAATCCAGCAGGTGAGGTGCGCTTCGGGCTGGGTGCGCGTCCAGTAGGAGTAGTCCTGATGCCATGCTACCACGCCCCCCTGCTTAGGCGGTTTGCAAAACAGCTGGTCATGCCAGAAGCGCACCGCCCCACCCAGTAGCTGCGATGCAGGCACGGTGAACGCGGGATGCCACAGGATGTCATGAAAACCCGGCGTGATGCGCCACGCCCCCAGCGCGTGAAACAGGATGGTATTCGGGTCTTTGCTCTCGTTGGAGTGGTACTCGTAGAACAGGTGATGCCCTGGATGAGAGGGGTCCATGAGACCGCTCAGCTCCTCGCGCAGCTGTTCCACCTGCTCATCACTGAGGATGCGGACGCCCGGCAAATAGCCGTTCTCATGGAAGAAAGCGATTTGCTCTTCGCTCAGGCGATATTGTTGCCACTCCTCGCGTGTGCTGGGCAGCTGGAACAGGTTGCCAATCGGGCGATGATACTGCGACAGGTCCTCGACCATATACCGCCTCCTCTAGTGTTTGAAGATATTTTACAAGGCTAGGGGAGAGGGAGTCAACCAATGCTCTGTTAAGATTGATTTTTTGGATTGGAACAGATGCTCCTCACCCCGTTGTCATTCTCAAGTCTATACTGTTTGTCTGGAAAGAAGCATTCACACGCTTCACGACGAACGTGCCGTGTTTGTAGTAGCGCGCTTCAGTGCGTCCCTGTCATGCAGAGGAAAGCGCCCGTATTCCGTTCCCTGTTCTCAGCATTATGATAGCCCCGCTCACATACAATGCTGCAATCAGAAGTAGTCTTTGCTGAATCCCTTTCCTTTCCCGCCGAGTCCAAACCGCTGGAGGTGAAATGTTATGCCCAAACGCTTTGTAGTCATCGGCGGTGGTTCGGTCGGAGTATACGCCGCGCGAGAGGCGGCCAGGCTGGGCGCAGAGGTTACCCTGATTAGCGAAGGCGAGGTCGGCGGGCGTACCACCTGGGACAGCCTCGTGCCAAGTAAGGTGCTATTGACGGCGGCAGATACCCTCGTAGATAGTCACTACGTGCCGCATCGCGGGGTGAAGGTCACCGCAGAGGGCGCAGAGACCGCTGACCTGATGGAGCGTATCCGCCAGCGCACGCGACAATGGGGCGAACAGCAGAAAAACGCGCTACAGCAGGCGAACGTGCAGGTAGTATACGGCGTAGCGTCATTTGTGGACTCGCATACGGCAAAGGTACAGATAGAAGGCGGCAACGAGCAGCAAATCTCCTTTGATGTCGCGGTGATTGCCACCGGTTCCGTGCCCATCTTCCCGCCCAGCATGAAGCCCGACGGCAAGCGTATCCTCGCACCGCGATTTATGAGCAGCTTGCAGCTTCTTCCCGAACATCTCATCATGGTAGGCGGAGGCGTAACAGGCAGCGAGTTTGCCTACCTGTTCCGCATGCTGGGATCGCAGGTGACGGTAGTGACCGACATGCCTCGCCTGCTTCCTCGTGCAGACGAAGAGGTCTCTCGCGAACTAGAGCATGCCTTCCAGCGGCTGGGCATCGAGGTATTGCTCTCCTCGCCGGTGGAAAGCGTCACAGCAGGCGAAGCTGGCGTGCAGGTGCGTCTTGTAAGCGGCAGAACGCTAGAGGGTAGCCACGCCTTCATCGCTATCGGCAGACGGTCAGACCTGGCTCGGCTGAATCTGGAGGCAGCAGGTGTACATGCCACCCCGCAGGGAATACTTCTCAACGAGCACCTGCAAACGTCCGTTCCGCACATCTACGCGGTGGGCGACGCAGCCGGACCTCCTTTCACTCTCAATCGCGGTTGGGCGCAGGCACATGTCGCTGTGCGTCACGCCCTGGGTATGCCAAAGCCTCCTTTCCGCCCCGAGCTGGTGGTAGAAGCAGTGTATACCCAGCCGCAAGTAGCGCAGGTAGGAATTGGCGAGGCGCAGGCGCGAGAGCAAGGGTTGAAGGTAGAAACGCTTCGTGCCGAGTATGCCCATAACCTGAAAGCGCAGCTGCTGGGTGAAACGGAAGGTTTCGTGAAACTGGTGGTGGAAAGAGGCGCAGGCAAGCTACTGGGCGGTTCGGCGATTGGCTCTCACGCAGCAGACATACTGGCGCCTCTGTCGACGGCGATTGCGCTGGGAGGGACGGTAGAGCAGCTGGCGTCTCTATTTCCCGCCCATCCCACGCTGGTGGAACTGCTCAACGAGGCGGCGCGCGGATAGCCTACTCTACCACCGCCACCGCTTCCATCTCCACCTGCGCACCGCGCGGCAGGGCAGCTACCTGTACCGTCGAGCGGGCGGGTGGTCTTTCGGAGAAGAACTCGGCGTAAACGGCGTTCACCGCCGCGAACTGCGCGAGGTCAGTGAGAAAGATTGTGGTCTTAACCACGTCTTGCAACGAAGCCCCCGCCGCCTGCAACACCGCCTGCAGGTTCAGCAGAACCTGTCGCGCTTGCTCGGCAGCGGTATCGCCGACGATTTCGCCTGTCTCCGGATGCAATGGTATCTGTCCGGACGTAAAGACCAGGTTGCCTGCACGGATCGCCTGCGAGTAGGGTCCTATCGCTGCAGGCGCATCGGACGTCTCGATGACCTGTTTGGGCATGATGCGTTCCTCCTGAAAAAGTAACCATTCTGCTACTTGCTTCTCCAGAGGGCTGTTTTCCCTCGAGACTGAAACCGTTTCCTCCCGGACGTTCCGGACGGAAAGCCCCTGTATTGCAAACATCTAAACCCACTACCGATGTGTTAAGTATCATTTTGGGATGAGAGAGGCTGCTCCTCACTCTCCAACCCCTCTGTCACCCTGAGCGTCAGCGAAGGGTCTCAGATGCTTCGCTTGCGCTCAGCAGGACAGCCCTGGAGGGTCGCGCTCCGTCGCGACCTGAAGATGTTCGTAGCATGGGCGTCTCGCCCATGAGCCACGCGCAAGATGCGCGTGCCACTGGAGGGTCGCGC
>JANWYZ010000390.1 GCA_025054895.1 bacterium
CGGGGCGTTGATGCGGGGCAGCGTCGCCGGGTCGCACCGCTCGCGCGGCACAGGCACGGGCACCATGCCGCCCGACGAGCACCCCAGCAGCGTGAGCACGTACGCGCCCGCCAGCAGGGCGAGCAATGAGGGCGTGAGCAGGAACCCCAGACGAGGCAAACTGGTTCGATATCGTGCTCTGGTAGACATGGTGTGTTTCCTCCTGTTGTGTGCAGTCTCGCATGGAGACGCACTTTTTCCTCTCTCCTGCCCAATTAGAGCCATTCCTGTTGTCACGAAACCAGCCTCTACTGTTGCTCTGCCAAGAGGTGAAGCTGTCATGCTGAGCGCGAGCGAAGCATCTCTTTGTTGCCAGAAACCGAGAGCCTTCGCTTTGCTCAGAATGACAACGAGGCACAGGTTCGTAGTGAAGCACGTCAGTGCTTCTGAGGACGGAGTGCAAGCGCACTGACGTGCGCGACTACAAACGGTAACCGCAATTGAGGCGGAGCACGCTCCTCTGGCACTTTCCTCCCCGCGCGAGAAGAGCAATCGCGCTCTCCCCATACTCACATTCTCTGCCCAATCTGCTCTGGTTCCGCAACGTATATCGCGGGGGCGCCTTGAACCCCTCGCTCCACCTGGCACGTCGGCTCGCCCCGTTGAGCCTGCTCACTCCTTTGCTTCTTGGAGCACGCGGGCGTAGAGGTCATCCCCAATCCAGAAGCCCGCACGAGAGATAAGGGCATCCAGAACGGGTTTGACCGTCTCGATGACACCTCTTTCCTTCGCCTCAATCAGGACGCCCAGTACCCCGATGAAACGCAGTCCAAGACGCTCTGCTACCCTTCGTCCGATGCGTTCGTCGATGAGCAG
>JANWYZ010000391.1 GCA_025054895.1 bacterium
CCACCTGCGTAAAGGGGTTGTGGGCGACGAGTCCTTCGCGTGTGAGCCACGCCCAGAAGGTGGCGGGGGACTGGTAGTCGTTGCGGAGTTGACGGGCGGACACGCCTTGCCCGCGTCGGTAGACGAGCCATCGGCGGATGTGGATGGGTTGCACGGCGTCAGGGGTGGTGATGCCCTGCGTTTCAAGGAATCGGAGGAAGTTGCCGACTTCGAGAGTGTAGTTTTTCAGGGTTTTGGGCGCGAGGTTTCGCGCGAGCATACTTTCCTGCCACAGGGTGAAGAGTTCCTGCAGTTCAGTGCGTTCCGCTGTGTAGAGTGAGATAGCCGTTGCCCGGTGGGTCATCACATCTCCTGTGAAGGGGCGTCTGGGGCAGTTTGTGCAAGGGGTGGTGTAAGTAGGGTACAGCCACACAACAGGTAGCGTATGCGAGGGCTACCTTGACGCCCTGACGGTTCATACCCGGTGGGTCGGCGGTTCGAGTCCGCCCGCCGCTACCATTCCCTCCGCTGACTCGAACCTTCGGCAACGGAATACCTAAGTGTGTCTTTCTCTCCCGCAACGCAGAATATCCCCCCAATCGTATCTGCGCAGTACCTGCGGTACTCACTGGGGGCTTTGCTCACATCATCTGTGTAGAGGCGCAACAGCACCTGCACGGTCAGCCCGTTGTGTCGCCACTCGCGCGGGCGTCCGCCCTGTTCGAACAGGCTCCGATAGCCCTCTACCTTATGCATCCAGTCGGTATGCGCCAGCCCTTTCGGGTCCACAAACACAATCCAGTAGCGGTCGCCTCGCTGTAGCCAGAAGATGAAGTCGGGCTTGAAACGCGCCATGCGCCCACCGTT
>JANWYZ010000392.1 GCA_025054895.1 bacterium
CTCTTCCTTGACAAAACAGTCGGGGTGTGTCACACTGGAGGCGAGGAGGCGATACCGTGTTCGACACTTCTCTGTGGCGGAGACGAATGGAGGAACGCGCTCTCCAGCGCGAGATGGAACGCCAGCGCGCCCTGTCGCAGGCGGTGGAGATCCTTCAGAAATACTTCGCCAACAAGCGAGTGCGGGCAGTATACCTGACGGTTTCCATCTTGCGGGAAGGAGAGTTCGC
This sequence comes from bacterium, assembly GCA_025054895.1. Taxonomy (GTDB): domain Bacteria; phylum Armatimonadota; class HRBIN16; order HRBIN16; family HRBIN16; genus HRBIN16. The sequence goes on from JANWYZ010000392.1 coordinate 230, forward strand.
TCCTTTCTCGGATGTCGATGTGGCGGTGGAAGGGTTAGAAGAGGATTACCTGCGCACGCTGGCGGAGCTGGAAGGGGTTCTGCACAGGCAGGTAGACCTGATTGAGCTGGAGCACTGTTCCTTCCGACAACACATTTTAGAGAGGGGGCTGCGCATCCTGTGACCAGGGAGGCGATCGCGCTACTGCTGGGTTATCTGCAAAACCAGCGTGCTATCATCCAGCACCTTCTGGTGCAGATACGGCTGCTCGACACCGCCACAGAGGAACGTACCGTGACCCTAGCTTACTATCTGCATAACCTCTATTCTGCGGTAGAGGACCTTTTCGAGGAGGTCGCCAGCACTTTCGAGAACCGCGTGGAAGATACTGGGGCGTATCATCGCAATCTGCTGCAACGGATGGGTATTGTGGAGGAAGACATTATTCGGTTTGAGGAGTTTTTGAAAGCGCAGCTGCTGGCGTAGTGGTTTATCGTATCACCTGAGCGTAGCGAACCATCTGTTGTACCGACGCTGTGAGATGCTTCGCTTGCGCTCAGCATGACAGCATTGGAGGGTTGCGCTCCGTCGCATCCCGAAGATTTCCTAATGTGGCATGGGCGTCTCGCCC
>JANWYZ010000393.1 GCA_025054895.1 bacterium
CTTCCTCTTGACAAGCAACATGGACCTCAGGATGACAGTGAACCTGGAGGGCGAGGCTCCCGCCGAGCCGTCGGTATACCTGCGTGTGCAGGCTTTTCACCCTCTCCGCGCGGGCAGATGTTGGCTATCTTCATCGCCCCCGATCTCAATTGCTGGGGGGAAGGATGTGTTGTCCACTTCTGTTGTGACCCTCTGTGGACGCGACAGAGCGCGTCCTTCCAGTGAGACTTGATGGCGGGCGCGACGGAGTACGTCCGCCAGTGTGGACGCTTGCGACGGGTGAAGGCTCATAGCGCTGGTGTCTGCGAGGTATAGTGTAGTTTGCAGGGGGCACTGCGTTGCTTTTTCCAAACACTCTCCCACGAACTTGACTTTTTGCAGGGCGGGGTGTATAATAGTCTCGTAAGCGCGCGCCCGTAGCTCAGTGGATAGAGCGTGAGGTTGCGGACCTCAAGGTCGGGGGTTCAAGTCCCTCCGGGCGCGCCATCCTATTTTTCATGGTCTCTGCACGGCAAGCCGACATACATGCCGCTGCGGCTCCGCTACGCTATCTTGTCGATCTGCTGGGCGAGCTCGAAGTCTTTCTCCGTTAGACCGCCGACGGAATGGGTCATCAGATTCAGCACAACAGTTTTGTAGTGGATGGCGATGTAGGGGTGGTGGTTCATCTTCTCCGCTAGCAAAGCCACCTGCACGACAAACCCCATCGCCTCGCGAAAAGTGTTGAACTGGATGGAGCGTGTCATCTCCTTACCGATGCGTTTCCAGTGCGGCGTTTTCTGTAGCATTTGCGCAATCTGTTCGTCGCTCAACACCTTCATGACAGAACCCCTCC
>JANWYZ010000394.1 GCA_025054895.1 bacterium
AAAAGGGAGCCTCCTGCCCATGAGCATTATACTCTCGGCAGATGTTCCATGCACCTGCCTCCGCTTCGGCGCACATCTCCTCCATCCAGTCATGATGCGACCAGTTGGGCGGCGTCTTCCACGTAGCGACGCGACGCAGGCAGCAGCGTACCGCCGCCTGACAGTGCTCTCTCGGCAGCATTCCCGTACCTCCACAGGAAACACAAGCACAGATGGGGCAAGCCAGCGGGCAATCCATCGCTGCAGGAGGTTCTTCTTGGGACAGGTGAGCCCAGTTCAGCGGGTCTCCAGCGGCTCCCCTGCGCTGGCGTGCCATCTAGAGATAGTGCAAGATTCGTGCCACAATGGCGCCTTTTTGCAGAATTGTATGAAAATCACCAAAAAATTGCTAAAATCTTCTCGCCCTGTCACGGGGAAGGGGAGGCGGTGAACCAGCTCGCCCCAACGACCTGTCCCAGCGCAATCCCACCGTCGTTGGGAGGCACACGCTGATGCCAGTAGGGTCGGAACCCCGCTTCGGAGAGACGGCGCACCGCTCGCTCGGTGAGGTAGGCGTTCTGGAAGCAGCCGCCGCTCAGCGCGACTCGCTCTACTCCTGCCACCTGGGCTAACTCCAGTATCATCTCAGCAAGAGTGTTGTGGAAGCGCACGGCAATCTGAGGGGGCGGAACCCCGCGCTGCACTTCCTGCAGCACCGTCTGTATCAGGTCAGCCCAATCCAGCACATACGGAGGCGCTGTCCCAGATATGGAGAAGGGGTATGTCTCGTCGCTCTGCACGCCATGTGTGAGGAACTCCAGCTCCATCGCTGCCTGCCCCTCGAAGTTGACC
>JANWYZ010000395.1 GCA_025054895.1 bacterium
TGAGCAGCACGCTGGCGGCGGGATTAGCCGCGGCGCCGTTGATGGCGGGGGTGCACCAGCAACGGACGAAGAAAGTGCGTGTCGGTGTGGTGGGGGGCGGCTTTGGCGCCTCCTTCTACTTCCATGAACACCCCAACTGCATTGTCGAGGCGGTGAGCGACCTCATCCCCGAACGGCGCGAGAGGCTGATGCAGGTGTACGGTTGTAGCAAATCGTACGAATCGCTGGAGAAGCTGATACTGGACAGGAACGTGGAAGCGGTGGCGGTTTTTACCCCTGCGCCCGACCACGTGCGCCATGCGGTGGCGTGCCTGAAGGCGGGCAAGCACGTGATGTGCGCTGTTCCTGCGTGCATGAGCGTGGCGGAGGCGGAGGAACTGCTGGACACCGTGAAGCGGACGGGGTTGACCTACATGCTGGCGGAAACCAGCTGGTATCACCAGTCGGTCATCTCCGCGCGAAAGTGGTTCCGCGAGGGCAAATTCGGCAGTCTGTTCTACACCGAGGCGGAGTACCATCACCCGGGTCTGGAGGTGCTGTACTGGGATGAGAAGGGCAACCGCACCTGGCGCTATGGTTTCCCGCCGATGCACTATCCCACCCACTGCACCGGCTACCTGGTGGGCGTCACGGGCGAGCGGATGACTCAGGTCTCCTGCGTGGGTTGGGGCGACGGCTCGCCCATTCTGAAGGATAACGCCTACAAAAACCCCTTCTGGAACGGCACCGCGTTCTTCACCACCAATCGGGGCAACGCCTTTCGTATCGGCGTGTACTGGAAGGCGGCGGTAGGCGGTTGCGAGCGAGGGCAGTGGTTCGGTGACCAGA
>JANWYZ010000396.1 GCA_025054895.1 bacterium
CTAGTGGATGACCCTTAGATGACATACAGAGAAGATACGACTCAGCTACCGTCCGCTGTCATTCTGAGCGGAGCGAAGAATCTTTTGGTAAAGTCACCTTGAGATGCTTCGCTATCGCTCAGCATGACAGGCAAGGTCATTCTCCTTGTCATTCTGAGCGGAGCGAAGAATCTTTTGGTAAAGTCACCTTGAGATGCTTCGCTATCGCTCAGCATGACAGAAAGAGGGCGAATCAGCGACCGTGCACGTCAGCGCTGCTGTCATGCGCTCTTTACGTACGCAAGTACCGACATTGCGGCGATGATATTTCCGACAAAGTAACGACATTTCTGGAGGAGACTATACGATGCCATCTTTTGAGACACTACGCGCTCTGGTGCGCGACGAAATCATCCAGCGTGGGGAAGAGGGCGCGGACACCACCGGTTTTCTGGAACGCTGGCAGGAGGCAACCAACGCCGACCTGCTATGGAGCCTCTACCATGAACTGATGGCTCTGCCCATCCGGGAGCACTTTGCTTACCATGAGCCCAGCGACCTGCCAGGCATCCGACAGGCGCGCGATGAAGGCGCGCGTCGCTTCAAGATGGTCATCTGTGAGGAGGACCTGCTGGACAGGTTGCACGGAGCATGGCTGGGGCGTGTAGCAGGATGTATGCTGGGTAAGCCAGTAGAAGGCTGGAGTCACGAGCGCATCCGGCAGTATCTGCAGGGAGCCAACGCCTACCCAATGAGCGACTACCTGCCTGCCGAAACGCGCACTCCACCTGAAGGCGTGCCACAGCCGTACACGTGGTGCACCCGGGGGCATATCCACG
>JANWYZ010000397.1 GCA_025054895.1 bacterium
GAAGCCCGAATGAGGCGCGCTGCCGTACTTGCGCAGGTCTAAGTACCACCAGTAATCCTGCTCGCTTAGCCCCGACTCGCGGATGCGTTGCAGCAACACCTCGTAGCGCTCCTCGCGCTGGCTGCCGCCGATAATTTCGCCCACACGAGGAACCAGCACATCCATCGCCCGCACCGTGCGCTCGTCGTCGTTCAGGCGCATGTAGAACGCCTTAATCTCGCGCGGGTAGTCGGTCACAATCACAGGCTTTTTGAAATACTCCTCGCTAAGATAGCGTTCGTGTTCGGTTTGCAGGTCGTTGCCCCACACAGGCGGAAACTCCCAATCGCGCGACGCCGCCTGCAAAATCCGTATCGCCTCCGTGTAGGTAATGCGCTCGAAGGGCGACGCCGCAACATGCTGCAGCGTCTCCAGCACGGTGCTGTCGATGCGCTGATGGAAGAACTCCAAATCTTCCTCGCAGTGGTTCAGCACATACTGAATGATATACTTCAGGAACTCCTCCGCGAGGTCGGCGTTGTCTTCGAGTTCATAAAACGCCATTTCAGGTTCAATCATCCAGAACTCGGCGAGGTGGCGTGGGGTGTTGCTGTTCTCGGCGCGGAAGGTGGGACCGAAAGTGTACACTTTACCGAACGCGAGCGCGAAAATCTCCGCCTCGAGCTGCCCGCTGACCGTCAGATAGGTCGGCTTGCCGAAAAAGTCTTGCGTGAAGTCGATTCTACCGTCGAGCGTGCGAGGCAGGTTATCCAAGTCGAGCGTCGTCACGCGAAACATCGCGCCTGCGCCCTCGCAGTCGGAGCCAGTGATGATGGGG
>JANWYZ010000398.1 GCA_025054895.1 bacterium
GCCATGCAGAAGGACTCGGCGCTGGTCTCGGTGATGGGCGTCTGGGAGATCACCTACATCGCCAACCGCGCCGCCCGTCTGGATAACAAGTACATGGAGATGTTCCTGAGCGCCGCCGCGCTGTACTGGCTGCTGACTATCGTCTCCACCTGGCTGCAAAGCCTGCTTGAAAAGCGCATGGCCCATGCTTATGAGCGCTGAACCCCTCATCCGTGTCGAAAACCTGCACAAATGGTTCGGGATGCTGCATGTGCTGCGCAACGTCTCGCTAGAGGTGGCGGAGCGCGAGGTAGTCGTCATCATCGGACGCAGCGGCTCCGGCAAAAGCACCTTCCTGCGCTGCCTGAACTTTCTGGAGCAGCCCTCTGCGGGCAGCATCACCATTGATGATGTGCGTGTGAACATCGCCGTCGGCAGCAAGCCTGACCGCGCTGCCGTTACTGCGCTGCGCCTGCGCACCGGCATGGTCTTTCAGGAGTTCAACCTCTTCCCGCACATGACGGTGCTGGAGAACGTCATCGAGGGCCTGATCACCGTCAAAGGGATGAACAAGGACGAGGCGGTGGCCATCGGCGAGAAATTCCTGAACAAGGTCGGCCTGCTGGAAAAGCGCAACGTCCACCCCATCCGCCTCTCCGGTGGGCAGAAACAGCGTGTGGCGATCGCGCGGGCGCTGGCAATGGAGCCGCAGGTGATGCTTTTCGATGAGCCGACCTCCGCCCTCGACCCGGAGTTGATCGGCGAGGTGTTGGAGGTGATGAAGCAAATTGCGCGCGAGGGCACCACCATGCTTGTGGTCACACACGAGATGT
>JANWYZ010000399.1 GCA_025054895.1 bacterium
ATCCTCCCGTTGTCTCAGTGGAGAGGTGCTCTACACACCTCTCCACTTCCGTATTATCAGTAGGGGTACCAGCTTTCTCGAGTGGGCCAGGTCGGCAGGCGTCCCGGATAGATGTTGCGATACCAGTCGATAGAGCCGCGCGCCATCGCCTTGGCATGACCATCTACGAACACCACGTTGGTCACGCGATTGTGTCGGTAGCGCGGGAACAGACCGCACCCCGCCCACGTGGGGCTGTTAGTGGTGTCAGTATAGTCGCAGTCCTTGTCCAGGTCACGCTTCTGCGGGTTGGGGTTGGTCGGCGGGTCGCCGCCAATCCAGTCTACCCAGTCCCACTCCCAGGGCAGGAAGAAGGGCCAGTTCCACGTCGCGTTGTTGCGTCCCTTCTCCACGATGTAGATGGTCTCCGCAGGAGTGCGCAGCGCCGCGAGAGGCACGACAGCGATGTCTGTGTTCCATGGGCACAGACCGTCATGCGAGATGTCCCAGTGGGGACCGTACTGGCAGTTCTGATTGTCCGGGAAGGAAGGACAGCGGAAGATTCCACCAGTGCCCCAGGAGACGGTCTGCCCTGCTGCGTTCTGCGAGCGGTCGCCTGTGCGGATGTAGGGCCAAATGACGCTGTGCCAGATGTGCTGATCCTGCCACCGTCCTGGGTCGTTGAAGTACTGGGCGTAGGGGTAGGTCTCATCGTAGTCCTGTATGTACATCATTGTGGCGGTGCCCAGCTGCTTCAGGTTGCTCAAACAGCTGGTGCCCCGCGCCTTCTCGCGCGCTTGCGAGAAGACAGGGAACAGAATGGCTGC
>JANWYZ010000039.1 GCA_025054895.1 bacterium
AGCCTTGCGTACCAGGTCGCTTTGCAGGTAGACGCCGTAGTGAATACCTGCCCTCGCCAGCACCTCCTGCTGCTGGATGAGCAGAGGCTCCAGCAGCGATCGGGGCGACTGGATGCGAGCAACACTGCGCTCGTCCACAATCACCGCCACTTCGGGCGTTTCGGGAAGCCGCTGCCGAATGTGCGTCAGATACAGATCAGATAGTTTTGCCGCCCGTTGCCACAGTTCGTGGTCGTTTACCCACCCCTCGCCCCACAGATCCATCCACGAGATACCTGCGTGATGTACCAGAGCAGTGGTTGCGTTGCGCAGGCGCACCTGACGGGTGGCTTCGGCGTCCTGGCAACGAGGGTTGTAGTCATCCGGCGTCTCAGTGTGCGCGGTGTGGGGCTTGGTATCATCCTCCAGCACGAATAGCTTCCCGTGCAGTCGCACCGAAGCCACCGGCACAGGCACACTGCCCGGCTGCGCGGGGCGTCTATCGCGATACGACACCGGCGCGCAGATGAGGTCGATGCTCTGCGCCGAGAGTACTTCCGACAGCGCAAGATGTCCGCTATGGGGCACAGCAAAGTCCAGTACGTAGCCATACGACACCGCTACCAGGCGGCGATTTTCACATGCTCTCTTCACGATGCGCGAGAGAGTTACTATCCGTCGGGCGATGACCTCGGAGGCAAAACGCAGGTAGTCTACATACCTCTGCCCCTTACGGTACTCGTATAGCACTGTAGCGCAGGAAGCCTCGCCTCGATAGGTGGGCACGCTGGCGCTGGTAAAATTCACTGAGCCATCGTGCCACGCTGCCCGCAGCGCAACCACGTCGTTTTTGTACCGCGTTCGCAGCCATTGCCGGAAAGCCTCTTGCGCCGCCGGGCTGTAGTCGTACCCTCGCTGGTACTCGTAGAACCATTCCCGACAGTCCAGATGGTAGCCGAGAATATAGCGCGCTTCCTCCGTGACCTCCAGCTGGCGCACCAGCAAGGTCAGCGCAGATTCCGCTTCCTGCCAGTAGCGTTCGGAAGCAAACGAAGGCTCGCCAGTGGAACCATCCGCATAAGTGGTCATCGCTTCTGGATAGAGCTTATGCCAGTCCGGCGGGGGGGTGAATACCACTCGAAACATTATATAGCCTTGTGGGTCATGCTGGCGTACCAGATGCAACAGGCGCAATGCCTCGTTGACGCTGTGGGAGACCATCGGCACCGATACAGGAAGCTCCAGTAACAGAGCATGCAGGTGTACGCCTGCCGAAGCCGCTTGCCGAATCTGCTCGCACACCCTGCGCTCGGATGCTGCCGAATCGATATTACCGAAGAAGAAGAGGGGTACTACTGGCTCGCCATCGATGATTATCTCTGGATGCCCTTGCCGGATACCCAGACGCACCCCTTCGCGCTTGCGCCTGCGCTGTTCCACGCTTTGCTCTTCAGCAGTGCCTTCTACTGCCCGGGTGCGGCGCGAGCGACGCCGAGCTGGTGGTGTGACTACCTCCTCCTCATAAGCGGTCTGGGGTACTCCTGTCTCTAACGCTTCCGGCAATGTTTGCTGCTGTTCCGTAACTTCCGCTTCGGGCAAGGCTGGTTCAGGAAGAGCTGCTGGAGCCATAATCTGCGCAGATGGCGCTGGGGAGGGAACTTGCTCAACAGGTGGTTCCACAACATCTGCCGTCGGTTCGCTGACAGGCTCGGCAGGGGACTCGGCGGCGGTCTCTGCAGCACCCTCCGCTCGCTTCGCGCGTCTGCGGCTGGATCTACGCGCACGTCGTGCAGTAGTCGCAGGCTGGTCAGCAAGGGCGACAGGTTGTTGCAAGCCATCTGCGGCAGCAGTCGGTAGCTGGGGTTGTGGAGCGGACTGAGCGGACTCCGCCGTCGCCGAAGGCGTCGTCTCTTCAGCCACCTGAGGTGCCGCCGCGGGTTCTGCCTCTACAGTTGTATTTTGAACCGACCTTCGGCGCGAGCGACGCCTCGGCGCAGGCGCTGTCTCAGCGGGCGGCGTCCCTGCAAAGCCGGCGGCGTTATCTTGAGGTTGACCAGTCGCCTCGGCCGCTGGCTCTGCGCTCTCCGGCGTAGAGCGACGTCGACGTGGTGGCATCTTGTTGAACAACCTCCTTTATCTCACGGCATTTCGTCTGCCGTGGGGATGCCGACACGTGCCACCTCAGGCTTGGCGCGCCGTCCAAGCGACCGAAAAAACTCACGGAGCTGAGCAGGTTCTTCAAACAGCCAGTCGGGGCGATCGGCGCGCAGCACCTCCATCGGATGCGCTCCCCAACCGACCGCGATGACCTTCACTCCCGCCTCACGAGCACACTGGATGTCGTACACCGTATCGCCCACAAATACGGCTTCTTGCGGAAGCGCGCCTAACCTCTTCAGTGCTACCAGCACCGGGTCGGGCGCGGGCTTTGGACGAGCTACGTCGGACGCGCTGACTACCGTATCTACCCACCCGTTCACGTCCAAACGCGGTAGAAACGTCTCCAGCTCCAGTTGGTTTTTGGAAGTGACCAGAGCTGTGCGCAGCCCTGCACGTTTTGCCTCCTTCAGCGCACCTACCGCTTCTGGGATGACCCGTTCCAGATGTTTGTGCGCCTCGTAATAGGCGATTTCGTCCGCCTCCATCGCGCGGTGGTCTGGCACAAAATCCACCAGATGGTCGAATAGGCGCACCTGCTTGCGCAAGGGAAGCCCTATCGTTCGGCGCAACTCGTCCCGGCAAATCTGTATTCCCAGATGTTTGCGGAAAGTATGGTCTAAAGCGCGGACAATTAACTCCACGGTGTCGACCAGAGTACCGTCTATATCGAACAGCGCGCAACGAAAAGGTGGCGGTGTCGCTGTCAATGCACTCCTCATACCCAAGAGATGAACAGTAAGGAAGCTCTTTCCTTGTGCATTATACGGGTAAAACGGGCTTGTTGTCAACGGCGCGTTTGACAATCCCGCCCCTGTCGGGTTAGAATAACCTTCGAACCCTTGTGCAGGAGGTTGGTGTGTTGGTCACAACGGATGTTTCCATCGAACAGCTGGAGAAAACCGCCCGCAAGTTACGCCGACATATTGTGAAGATGCTGGCGATTGCAGGAAGCGGGCATCCGGGCGGCTCTCTCTCCGCCATCGACATTCTCACCGCGCTTTTCTTCGGCAACATCATGCGCTACAATCCCCGCAACCCGCGCTGGGAAGAGCGCGACCGCTTCATTCTCAGCAAGGGACACGCGGTTCCCGCGCTGTATGCGGTGCTCGCCGAGGCGGGGTTTATCCCCGAAGAATGGTTGTGGCAGCTGCGCCAGATCGATACCCCGATGCAAGGACATCCATCGGTCAAGGACCTGCCTGCGGTAGAGGCTTCAACAGGTAGCTTAGGACAAGGGCTAAGCATCGGTCTGGGAATGGCGCTGGCGGCGAGGCTGGACAATAAGACCTACCGCGTGTACGTAATGATTGGCGACGGTGAATCGGAAGAGGGGCAGATTTGGGAAGCGGCAATGGCAGCCTCGCATTTTCGCGTGGGCAATCTTACCGCCATTCTGGACTACAACCGGTATCAGCTCGACGGCGCCATCGGCGAGATTATGAGCATCGCCCCAGTCGTTGCGAAGTGGGAAGCCTTCGGCTGGGCAGTTCGCGAGATCGACGGGCACAACATGAGACAGATTCTGGACGCCCTGCACTGGGCAAGAGCACCGCGAGAACAACCATCCATCATCGTGGCGCATACTGTCAAGGGCAAGGGTGTTTCGTTTATGGAGAATAACAACGAGTTTCACGGCAAAGCGCCCACACAGGCTGAACTGGAACAGGCGCTGGCGGAACTCGCCGACTGACGATTAAAAGGAGACAGGAGGAAGTAGATATGCCAAGGCCGCTGGGTGAAGCCACCCGTGAAGCATACGGTAAGACGCTGGTAGAACTGGGGCGAGAGAATCCAAACATCGTGGTGCTGGACGGCGACCTGTCCAAGTCCACGATGACCAAATACTTTGCTCAAGAGTTCCCCGACCGCTTTTTCAATGTGGGCATTGCCGAGGCGAACATGGTAGGCATCGCGGCAGGGTTAGCGGCGTCGGGCAAAATCCCGTTTGCCTCCAGCTTTGCCTGCTTCGTGATGTGCAAGGCGTTTGACCAGATGCGCCTGGCAGTGGCTTACAGTGGAAACAATGTCAAGATTGTGGGTTCGCACGGCGGTATCTCCATTGGCGAGGACGGGGTATCGCAGATGGGGCATGAGGACATCGGGCTCGCGCTGTCATTGCCCGGGTTTGTGGTGATGGTTCCCGCCGATAGCGCGCAAACCCGTGCAGCGGTGCGGGCAGCGGCGGAGCATACGGGACCGGTCTATATTCGCGTCGGCCGTCCGAAAGCACCTATTGTGTATGAAAACGGATGCCACGATTTCCAAATCGGCAAAGCCATTACCCTGCGCGATGGACGCGATGTGACGCTGATTGCCAACGGGTTGATGGTAGCTGCTGCTCTCGACGCTGCTGAATCGCTGGAAAAGCAAGGCATCTCCGCACGGGTACTGGACATGCATACCGTGCGCCCTCTGGATGAAGAGGCTATCGAGAAGGCAGCGCATGAGACGGGGGCTATCGTGGTTGCGGAAGAGCACCTGCTGTATGCTGGCTTGGCAGCGCAGGTAGCGATGGCAGCGGCGAAACGTTGCCCGGTACCGATGCGCTTTGTCGGGCTGTACGACTACGCCGAGTCCGGAGCGCCGGACGCGCTGATGCGAAAGTACGGCTTAACCGCCGACGACATCGCACGCGAAGCTTTGCAGCTGGTCAACCCGCGTCACAGGGTCGCTGTGTAGTTCTTGATCAGTGCTTTTTAAGTGGTGGACATAGAGGCGCCCACACTTTGCTGTCATTCGGAGCGCAGCGAAGAATCTCGTTGGCTCGATACAGGGAGATGCTTCGCTTGCGCTCAGCATGACATTATTGGAGGGTCGCGCTCTGTCGCGACCACGCAAACCCGACGGCTCGGCGGGAACCTCGCCCTCCAGGGGTGTCGGAGACGGTGAGATAGTGCGATATGGCGGGTAGAGATTGTCCCCTACCCGCCGGCGGGTACTCTTGTGTAGAAGTGAACTCGGTTATCATGCTGCCTTCGGCATCGCGACTTCGGCAACCTGAATGGCGACCACCTGGTCGAGGCGGATATCTTCCGCATCCGTAATCAGGTACGCACCGTACAGCGGCACATATCTGGCGTCTTCAACTGTAGCCAGTGTGATGTGGGTATCACCCTTGCGATCCTTCCACACAATCTCACACAGCGACCCCACATACGCTTTGGCGTCATGCACTCCCATGTGTGCATTCCTCCCCTTGGCTGGTGGGATGCCACCTTCTGTAGGGGATTTTCCATGTCCGACGCCCGTCGGTACCTGCAGAGGGTACGGGTAGTGCAAAAACCTCGCATTGCTACGGAAAGATGACCAAAACGGGTATACTGGAAAAGGTAACGGGGGAACACCGGCTCGCGTCTTTTAAGTATAGAGAGGTAAGAGCTCGGCTCGCCCAGAGGGAGGTCACGTCATGCCAGAACCGATACCGACCGCGCAGCTGCTTCACCATGTCGTAGACGAGGTGGAGAAGGCTATCGTTGGTAAGCGCAGTGTGGTGGAGTTGGCGGTGCTCACCTTGCTGTGTGATGGGCACCTGCTCATTGAGGACATCCCTGGCGTAGGTAAAACCACCCTTGCCAAAGCGCTGGCGCGCGCCATCGGAGGCAGGTTCCGGCGTATCCAGTTCACTCCTGACTTGTTGCCTGCTGACGTCACCGGCACCAATGTGTTCAACCCCAAGACGTTAGGCTTTGATCTGCACCCCGGCCCGGTGTTTGCAAACGTGGTTCTGGCAGATGAGATCAACCGCGCCACGCCGAAAACACAATCCAGCCTGCTGGAGTGCATGGAAGAGAGGCAGGTAACCATCGACGGAGTGTCCCACCCTCTACCTCGTCCGTACTTCGTTATCGCTACACAGAACAACGTGGAGATGCTGGGTACCTACCCGCTACCAGAAGCGCAGATGGACCGGTTCTTCACTCGCCTGTCTCTGGGATACCCCTCGCAACAGGACGAGGTGATGATTCTCGACCGTCAGCAGCAGGAGCAGCCTCTGCAATACGTCCAGCAGGTTACCGATCCCGAGCAGATTGTGCAGGCGCAGCGTGCAGTGCGCACAGTATTTGTGCATGAAGCGCTTCGTCATTACATCGTAAGCATCGTCAACGCTACCCGTCGCCATCCGCATGTGCAGCTGGGCGCAAGCCCACGCGGTTCCCTGAACCTTATGCACGCTGCACAAGCATACGCTGTGCTGCACGAGCGCGACTACGTTCTGCCAGACGACGTGAAGGCAGTGGCAACGGCGGTGCTGGCACACCGACTGATTCTCAAGCCAGAGGCGCGGGTGCGCGGTGTGGATGCCGAGCAAGTTGTGAGTGAAGTGCTGGGACAGGTTGTGGTACCGATGGGTGTGGGAACACGCAAATGACCACTAAAGCGGACGATTCGTCAACGCAACCAAATTATCACGGCATCAAGGTAATCGCCACCATACTGTCCAGCCTGTGCATTCTTACCGTGGCGATGACGTTAGGGCTGGGACACCTGTATATGATGGCGGTAGCGATTGCGGTGGTACCGCTGGTGTCGTACGCCGTCGGCAAAAGGATGCTGACTGGGCTATCGGTGCGGCGTGAAACGGACGATGTGGTATGGGATGGCCAGCCGGTTCGCGTGAGGCTGCGCATTCACAACCTTAGCAACATGCCCAGGTATTTTTTACAGGCAAAGGACGCTCTACCTGACGGAGTGCAGTTTGTTGAAGACGACGGTGTGATCCCACTGGCGATACCTGCAGGCGGGGTGCAAGAAGCCGAATACAGGGTGCTTTTTCAGCGAAGAGGAAAATATCGCCTTGGCCCCATGCGCCTTCATGCTACCGACCCACTGGGGATGTTTTTTTTCACCCACCAGCTGCGCGAGCAAACGGAGATACTGGTTTTGCCCACCCCCCTGCTCTTGCCTGCCCTGGACAGCGTACGCGGCGCGCTTTACACTGCAGCGGGCGTGCATTCTGCGCCAGTTCGTGGGGACAGCGTCGAGTTCCTCGGTATACGCGAGTACGTGCCGGGCGACCCCCTGCGCCGGGTGGACTGGAAACACTCTGCCCGCCATGGCGACCTGTTCGTGCGCGACTTTGAACGGTTTACCCAGACCGAGGTATGCGTGCTCCTGGACCGCTCCTCACAGATGGGGCAAATACCCAATAGTTTCGAGATAATGGTCAAGGCGGTCAGCGGCGTGTTACATGCGGCGTACGCCAGCGCGTTGCCCTTCAAGCTGGTGACCGGTATAGCGGAAACAGACAATCAACCTGCACAATGCTCTTCGGAACAGCTATACAGCCTTCTGTACGTGTTGGCGGAGGTTACACCTCAGTCTGATTTTGCATGGCTGGATGTAGCGACAATGGCGATTGGTGACATCGCGCCCGGTGCGCTGTTGGTGCTGGCAACGGCCGGAGCGGATATGCGTCTGTTGCCGCTTCTGGATGTGTGTATTCGCAAGCAGGTTCAGGTTGTAGCGCTTTTACCAAACGTGCCTGCGCTCGACAAGTACGGCGGCTTCGTGGACGCGCTTCATAACAGCGAGTTCATGGGGCTGCTAGCCGCTCAGAAGGTGATCGTGGTGCCGTTGCACCCGGGAGGGGAAACATGAACGACGCAGGTGCAGCGCCACTGGCAAACCGCCCCAGTGTCTGGATGTACCTTTCTGGACTGGCGGTCGCTTTCAGCGGCTTACTGGCAGCGCGCATCGTGATAGAAGACCAGTACTTCACCCACGCGATGATGGCGCTGACGCTGATTGGCTTTGTGTTCAGCTTCACAGCGAGGTACATGGGATGGTTCGAACAGTCACTGGGGATGTTCGTCCGCTGGTTGTCGGCGGGGTTGAGTGTGTACGCCTTGTTTAACTTCTGGACACAAGGATGGGTGCTCTCTTTTGACATAGAGACTACCTATGGGGGTACTGCCATCGCTCTCCTGTGCTATCTGGTGGTTTTTGCTTCTTTCATGCTGGCGTCGGATGCACACGTTCTCTTTGTGGCTGTACCGGTCATCGCGTTGCTGGGGGTTGCTGCGCCGGCCTTGAGCTCGCAACAGTCCTTCTGGTTATTTACCAACTTTCTGGGCAACACCACCTTCCTGTTAGCGCATGAGAACGCCCGCAGGCTCTATGGCAGCGCGAAACCCGACACGCTGTTTATGCGGGGGCAGGTGGTAGTAGCGCTGGCTTGCGGCTTGCTGGCGGCGCTGACGGGCATTCTCGTGAGTTTGCCGTTGCGCGATACTACACTGAGGCTAAGCGGAAGCCCACTGCCGCCCGGATTGGCGTCGGCGGTCAGCAACAGCAACGTATCCAGCTCTTTCACGCAGCCCTCAATCGCGGTGGGTTCAGGTCCGGTGTCGCTCAGCGAACAGCCCGTACTGGAGGTGGAAAGCAGCGAGCCACTTTACTGGAGGGGGAGCGTCTATGTTCGCTATACCGGGCGTGGTTGGGCGAACCCACGCTTCGGTTTCTTCGCACATGACCTGTTCGATGCGGATCAGCCATTCCAGGAGCTGCCGAAGCGACGTAATGGCTTATACCATCTGGAAGTGCCCCCAGTATCTCCCCATCCGCTGCGCTATCGCGAAGTCAAACAGCGATTCAAGCTGGTGTACGGCGCGGCAACGATTATCTATGCAGCCGCACAGCCTGTAGTAATCGGCTTCCCCAATTTGGCTGTGCGCGTGGACGCAGCCGGCTGTTTGCACACTTACTACGGTTACCGTTCGGGTACAGAGTATGAGGTGATTTCGCGCGTGCCGGATGCTACACCGGACGAACTGCGCCAGGCACCTCCAGCAACCTCGATGGATGTGGGAGGTGTGTATTTTGAATTGCCCGCGCAACCCAGTCAAAGGCTGCAAAAACTCGCACAGGAGCTTACCGCGCGTTATCGTAACAACTACGATAAAGTGATGGCTCTCAAGGAATATATCGAATCCACCTGCGACTACAATCTGAACGCGCCGCCGGTTCCGCTCGGTCGGGATGCGGCAGAGTTCTTCTTGCTCGAATCGCGTGAAGGCTATTGCGACCTGTTCTCTACCGCGCTGGCGGTGCTGGCGCGATACGCGGGCATACCCTCGCGAGTGGCAACAGGTTTTCTGGCTGGAGACCCTCAACCCGACGGTAAGTTTATCGCTCGCGAGAAACACCGCCACCAGTGGACGGAGATATACTTCCCTGGTCACGGCTGGATAGTCTTCGATGCCACCGAGGGCGCACGCGATGTAACCGGCTCCGCTCGCCGAAAAGCAACAGGCGAACATTTCTGGCGAGTGCTTACGCGCCGGTACGGCTACCTGCCCTGGGTGCTGGTGATAGCAGCGGTGAGTCTGTTGTTGTTTGCTGTAGTCAACGAGCTGTCCGGTCGTCTCTCGTGGAATCGGGCGTCAGTATCGCGTATCGTGCGTTGTTACCTGCGAGCGGTGCGCATGCTGCACAAGGCAGGCATCGTGCGTCACCCCTCGATGACTCCTTCCGAGTATGCGGCGAGAGTGCAGGAAGTCATTCCGGAGGTAGCGGAACCCACGTGGGCGCTAACACGCCTGCTGGAACGCAGCGAGTACGGCCGCGGTATCGGTGAGACAGAGGTGCTGCAGGCAGAGCGATACGCCCAGCAGATACGCTCCGCGCTAAGACGCCGATACAGGTGGCATTGGCGCTAACAGCGAAATAGTCTCCTCAGGAGGTGACGAAGCACTGATGGAGGCTATTCGTATCGGCGTAGTAGGCGCAGGAGCCAATACCGTTGCACAACATATTCCCAACCTGCAGGCTATAGAGGGTGTAGAGATAGTAAGCGTGTGCAACCGCACGCGCGAGTCTTCAGAGCGTGTCGCTCGTCAATTCCACATCCCCAAAGTGTACGACAACTGGCGCGAGCTGGTAGACTCACCTGACACTAACGCCATCGTAATCGGTACCTGGCCCTACATGCACTGTCCGGTAACGCTGGCAGCGTTGCAGGCGAACAAGCACGTGATGACCGAAGCGCGTATGGCAATGAACCTGCGCGAGGCGAGGCAGATGTTGGAGGCGGCGCGCGCCCGTCCGCATCTTGTTGCGCAGGTTGTGCCCTCGCCTTTCACCCTGAAGGTGGATAACACTATCAAGCGCCTTATAGCCGAAGGTTACCTTGGCGAGGTGCTGGCGGTCGAAGTACGCGCTGGCGGTTCCTTTATAGATAAGGAGTCGCCTCTGCACTGGCGACAGGACTTTGATCTGAGTGGGTTCAACACCATGACGTTGGGCATCTGGTACGAGGCGGTGATGCGCTGGGTGGGCGAGGCGAAGCGCGTCACAGCGATAGGCAAAACTTTTGTGCCGATGCGCAAAGATGCTTCTGGCTACTTGCGGGCGGTCCGTGTGCCCGAACACCTGGAGGTGGCGGCGGAGATGGTGTGTGGCGCAATAGCGCACTTCCAGATTTCGGCGGTCACCGGGTTGGCGGGTGGACCCGAAGTATGGTTGTTTGGTAGCGAGGGTACACTGCGCTTCGCGGACGGCAAGCTGAGCGGCGGAAGGCGCGGCGAAACTACCTTGAGCGAAATCGCTGTTCCACCCGCAGAGGAGGGCAAGTGGCGCGTGGAAGAAGAGTTTGTGAACGCTATCCGGGGCAAAGAGAAGATTCGTCTCACCACCTTTGAGGACGGTGTGAAGTACATGGAGTTCACCGAAGCCGTCATCCGCAGCATGGCGGAGGGGAGGGCAATAGCCGTTGGCGATCTGCTGTAGGGTGAAAGGATATGGCAATTAACGCCTCTGAGTTTCTGCGCAAGGGCGTCGGCAAGACGCCCGCGCGTGTGTACCTGGTTCATGGCAAGGACGAAGGACAGAAACGTGCGGTGCTACAACGCCTGCGCGATGAGCTGGTAGCTGATGAGTTCGACAGAGCGCATCTGGACCTGCAGGAGGCGAACCTTTCTGCTGTTCTTGCTGAGGCGATGAGCATCCCTGCCTTTTCGTCGCGCCGAGTGGTGATGGTACGGGGGGTGCAACATCTGAAGAGCGTGGAAGTAGATACCCTGTCTGAAGCCATCCCACGCCTCCTCGAAAGCACCTGTTTGGTGTTATACACCCACGCTGAGAGCGAAGAAGAGGAGCGGAAAGGATCTGCTGTCCCTGCTAAGCTGCTTAACGTGGTGGAGAAGTATGGCACGGTCATCGAGTGCAAGCCGTTGACCGCCTCCGGCTTCGAAGGGTGGCTACAGGCTCGTTTGCAAGAAGCGGATAAGCGAATGACTCGCGAAGCGGTGGAACGGTTTACCTTCTTGACCGCTGCCAGTACACTTGTTGCCGAGTCGGAGCTGCAAAAGCTGATACTGTACGTTGGCGAGCGCACTGCCATTGAACGGGAGGATGTGGAGGCGGTGGTAAGCCGTACGGTAGAAGCGCAGGTATTCAAACTGGTGGATGCCATCGCCGTACGCGATGTGGCTGCGGCAATGCGCTTGCTACAGGATGTGCTCTCTGCTGGCGGGCGGGCGGAGGCGGTTGTGCCGCGTCTGATGGTGCTGATTGCACGTCACCTTCGCCTGTTGTGGCAGATGCGATTGCAGATAGAACAGGGCGAATCTGCGTCGCAGTGGTTTCCTTCCGACCCCAACCTCGCGCAGCTGCTCAGCCGTCAGCCCTTTCTGAAGAGGAGCCTGAGCGAGCAGGCTCAACGCCTGTCGTTGAGAGAAATCAGGATCGCCTTCGACCGCCTGCATCAGGCGGACCGTGTGCTGAAGGGGATTGACGAGGGAGATAGCGACCCTCGCAGAATCATCGAGCGGCTTGTCATCGACCTGTGTGGGATGAAATAGGCGACTACGCGCTGCTTGTGGTGGCTTGCTGTTGCTGAACTAATAACTGGTTGACGTAACGCATCAGGCGTGATTTGCGGCGGGCTGCCTGGTTCTTGTGGATGATGCCACGCTCAGCGGTCTTATCTATCACGCTGCACGCCTGCGCCACAGCCTCTCGAATAGCCTCCACGTTACCGGTAGCTGCCGCCGTCCGTGCCTTCTTGATGAAGGTTTTCATCGCCGACTTGGCAGACTTATTGCGCAGGCGGCGCTTCTCGTTGCGCTTAATGTCCTTAAGAGACGACTTCAGGTTTGCC
The DNA here is from genome assembly GCA_025054895.1 of bacterium. Lineage (GTDB taxonomy): Bacteria > Armatimonadota > HRBIN16 > HRBIN16 > HRBIN16 > HRBIN16. The sequence goes on from JANWYZ010000039.1 coordinate 12,239, forward strand.
AACCCTGCTTATGACCTCCCGATTTGAGCAGTAAAAAATGGAGGCGCCGGCCGGAATCGAACCGGCGAATAGCGGTTTTGCAGACCGCCCCCTTAGCCACTTGGGTACGGCGCCTCGCCCTTTTTGCACCATCATTATACTGAATTCGCGCACGATTTGCAAGGTGTTTCGGGACCATGCGGTGGAGCGGCTTCCCCGCTCCACCGCCATCCACGCAGACGGGAAGACTATTCGTCTCCTATCGCGCCGAAGTTGCGCACCAGCACGCCGAAGTCGAACAGCGTAACATCCAAATCTCCATCCAGGTCAGCGTCAGGGTTCCAGTTGCTGCCGCCCGGCACACTGCCAAACGCGGCAACCAGCGCGCCAAAATCAAAAAGTGTCACCTCGTTGTCCCCATCGATGTCGCCGTTAGTCAGAGAGGCGTCGATGCCGGTGATGTCGGCGCTGGTTACCTCTACACCACGCACCACCACGCGCAGCCAGTGACTGGCTTTGAATGCCAGGTCGTACACGCCCGGCTCTACATCAGTGATAGTGTAGTTGCCCGCAGCATCGATGTACACTGTTTCTGTACGCACGGGCATGCCGTTCTGGCGTAGCTGCACGCTAACGGGTACTTGCGTCACGTCGCCCTCGTAGTCTCGCAGTTCAATGACGCCCGATATGCGATAGCGGACGGCTTCAGGCTGTACCACGAAGTACTGGTTGCCGGGGATGCTGCCGAAGTTCACCCACCGGGGTTCTCCAAGATTGCCGCCTCCTCCTATCCCCGCCAGTACTTGATTGGACACGTAGTCGTGGAACAGTCCGTTGATGAACACGCATACCTTAAACGGTCCGGAGGGACTGCCGAGTGCGCTCAGCGGTATTGCCAGCTCTACACCTGTTGTCACATCCGCTCCACTACCCAGACCCGTACCTCCAGTTACTCCTCCCACGTTGCTGTTGTTGATGGTCGCGCGGATACCGAATGGGTTGTTGCCGTCTACCAGAACGCCATCGCTTGCTGCGCCTGTGTTGCCCAGGTACAACCCTACTCCGGGGCTGCCCAGCTCGGCGTAGTTGACATACAGCCGATATGGAGCGCCGCCTCCGGTCGCACCAATCCAAAAGTCGGCTTCAAAGTCGGGGTCGAAGGTCAATCCGTTACCGCTGCCGTCGTCTCCCATGCGGTTCAGTCCACCGAAATCCACACCGGGGTTGTCTCCTCGCAGGCGGTTTTGCCCGCCAGGACGGGTGTCAAAGAAAATCTCCAGTTTGTTGAAGTTGGACTCCAGGTTGCCCGCCAACAGCAGATACAGCCAGCCGTCTTTGATAACACCATAGGCGACATCCAGTTCGGAGCCGTTGGCGTAGTCTACCAGGCCCAGGTTGCTGTCGCCAAAACCAGTCTGGGTGTTTTGCACAGCGAGAACCTGGTAAGCGGGGTCCCACGAGCCGTCGATAACCGGCTGGGCGAGGGCATTGACGCACAGTAGAACAGCTGCCAGCGCCAGCAGAGAGGATGTACGTATCATGGTGATACCCTCCTTTCGGGTGAAATGTTGCCGATCTCACCGCGCCAGAATACGTATTCCATTGCAGATCCATTATCTCTCGACCTCTCCGGCGAGTCAAGAGACGCTACCAGACCTGCGAGCTGGGGCTCTCTATCATCCCTACTTTGAACACCCTCAGAGACGCTTCCAAGGTGTGTTCAGTTTGAATCTTCTGGAGGGTCACGACGGAGCGTGACCCTCCAACCAACAACTTTTGACGACACCGGGCGGCGAGGAGCACCTCCGCGCGCCAGAAGAGCCCGATTTCATCGATTACGGCGGCTGTATTCCTACCTGCATATTGTTGTATACATCTCGGAAAAACGCAGGGATATCCTTGACTGGAGTATGCTCAGGTTGAGGAGGCATTTGCTTGCGCAGGAGATTGGCGGCGAAACCCAACACCAGCATCTTATCCGCGTTAGATGTACCAACTGGCACCAGACAGCGTACTCGAACGGTTTGCACGTTGGGTTGAACCGCGAAAACGGCTGCCGCAGCCAGCCAGGCTGTGCGATAAAGTATGCTGTTGTCTTTTTCGGAATCGTAGCCGAAGGTAAGAAGCAGGTGGTCCGCCAGCGGGTCGGTAGTCACTGCGAGCAAGGTGGGGTTTATCTCGTGCTGGCGTAGCCAATCCCTCACCTTCTCCGCGATCAGGTCGTCTTCTGTGCGCAGGGGCGTTTCTGTCTTCGGTTTCGCGCCCGATACGGAGGCCGCTTGCTGGTTTTCGGGAGCTCCCGCAGGCGCGATTGCGGTGCCTCCGTTTGGCGCAGGCAATGTGGGTACACTAGATACTTCGGTCGGTAGGCGAGAAGTAGTGATGCTGAGTGAGGTGGTTCCTTTCGCAATGCGGCTCTGAAACGCCCACGTAATACCAACAGCAATCAACACCGCCAACCCCATTATTGACGCGCTGAAGATACGGAGAGAGCGCGCCTGCTTTTGGAGATGCTCCACCTCCTGAGATTGACTCTGCGCTTTCTGGCGCAGCTCCAGCTCGCGTTGCACCTGCTCCAACCTCTGGCGGTCTACTATGCTTTCAGGCGCGAGTTCCAGTGCCAGTTTATACCACTGTGCGGCTTCCTCCAGGTTCCCCTGGTCGCGATAGATGTCGCCCATGAGCGCATGGGCGTGTACGTTGCCCGGGAACTGGCGCAACACATCCGCACAAACGCGCATAGCTTCTTGCCACTGCCCGCGTAGCCTCAACAGGTTCGCCTGCGCCAGACGCGGATTGACCATGCGCTCTTCTTCTTCAATCAACAGGGGGTCATCGGTACCAGCAGTAACTGGCAACCCGCACTCGGGACAGTGCGTGGCTTCCTGAGTAAGCGGTGCAAGACAATGGTCACAGAACCTCATGGTTGACACACCTCTCTTGCTACTTTTCTGCAGAAACTCCGGTGCTGCCGAATCCGCCCTCTGCGCGCTCGGTGCGGGGGAGAACATCCACCTCCTGCCACACAGCTCTTGCCACTGGAGCGATTACCAGCTGGGCGACGCGGTCGCCGCGGTGAATAGTTATCGGCTCGTGTCCCAGGTTAATCAGCACGACCTGTATTACTCCCCGATAATCGCTGTCGATAGTACCCGGCGCGTTTACCATACCCAAGCCGTATCGGTCAGCCAAACCGCTGCGCGGGCGCACCTGTGCTTCATAGCCCGACGGCAGGGCAATCCGGATCCCGGTGCTGATGCGACGCCGCTCCCCAGGTTGTAACACTACGGGCTGCTCCACCGCCGCATACAGGTCCGCTCCCGCTGCGCCCGGCGTTGTGTACTGAGGCAGGGGCAGGTCGGTCGCATCAGGTTCCCGCAGTATTAGAACGTTCACCTCCACGTAAAGTTCCCTCCCGAAAAGGTTACCCACCATTGTATTGTGCCATGAACTGGAGAGGTTTAGCAATCGGAGATCGACGAAGCAACCGCGCCGATGGACACGCTTCCGCGAGCCGCGCCGAGGGGATTTCGCCGGTCATGGAAGCGATCGCCTCGCCGCCTGTACGGTTGCGAGTTTACACGCCCAGCCACTGGCGATAGATGGCTTCGAAGAGGCGGACATCCTCGATGGCGTCTTCTCCTGAAGAGCGGAACGGCTCGCCAGTGCGAACACAATGGATAAAGTGCTGCGCCTCGCGTTGAAACGCCCACGTCCAGCCCTCTCTCGGAAAGGGACGAGCGTACTCTGGCGTATCGGCTGCGCGGTATACCTCCACCGCAGCACAGGAGTTGCGCAGGAGAAGCGATGGGGAAGTAACCTTCACCCAGCCCTTCTGGAAGTAAGCCTGGCTATCCTCATCCCACTGGTGCGCCGCCAGACTGCCCGTCTCTAAAAGCACACGAATGCCCCCTATGCGCAGCACAGCGACGCCAGTAAAGCCGTCGTCGTCTAAGTCTACTGTTGTTACTTGCCAGTCGCCTCCCGTGTTCAGCAGCCACCGCGCCAGATTCACATTGTGGCAGTACACCTGAAGGTAGTTGACGTAGCTCTGGTGGTATCGCTGGGGTAACCAATCGGGCGCTTCGTTGGGCGCGCTCGGATAGGGTTCATCCGTGTTTACCATCACGCCTGAATTGCCTGCTGTCCAGTTGCCTGTGAAACATCGAACGCGCAGGTAGAAGAGCCTCCCCAGCTCCCCCGACTGCCGATAGGCGTCCACCAGCTGTTTCGCCAGTTCAATGCCTGCGTCGTATCGCTTCATATAGGCGACCATGAGCCTGCCGCCGCCATCGTGGGCAGCCTGTAGCATACGTTCTGCACGTTCTACCGTCAGCGCCATCGGCTTTTCCATGAACACGGGCTTGCCCGCGCGCAGGGCATCCTCTGCCACCTGCGCCTGATGCACGAAATGCGCCG